>JAATVJ010000227.1 GCA_014523515.1 Nitrososphaerales archaeon TH1177
ATTGGATCGTTTACGTTAGTAGCGACAATAATTAATCATCTGTATATAAAAAGATAAAGTTGAAATAACCATATTTTTCATTTCCACTTTTTAATTGGTTAAAATAATATTGTAAACAATATACTTTTCAACAGAAAATAGATTTCTTGAAAGGTATATAATTAATTCAATTATTATTATTATTATTCGTATTAGTATGACGATAAAATAAAATAATAATTTTTACTCTATTATTCAATCATCTTTTTCATTTCTAACGCATATTCATTATTTGGATATATAGAAAGACTTTTATCAATCAAAGATTTTGCTTGTACTTTTTGATTTAATTGGATAAGTAAATAGGCTTTCTATAATAGTCAGGTAACATTTGCAGGATAAAATTCTAAAATTATCTCAAAACACTTTATTGCTTCTTCATATCTGCCACGTGCAGGGTTCGAGTCCCACTCCATAAGTTAATTCAAAATAAAGTTAATAATATAATTAGATTATGATAATTTTTTCATTTACTTTCATATTTTTTACTTTCTAATAATGAGTCTATCTTCTTGTCTAACGTCAATATAGTGTTCAACATATCATTATGTTTCACTTCAAATGCTTGTACTTTTTCTAAAATATGTTCTTGTTTTATTCCTAATTCTTCTACATGCTTTAGTGTTTTATCTTGATTATCTGCAGTTTTTTGTTGTCTGTTATATACCCACCAACTAATGACACTACCTATTAAAATTCCTACTACTGTACCTACAATAGTAGAAAAAACATTAGATATATCTCCTGTTTTTTCACAATGTTGTGCTTCCACACACAACCAATTTATAAATAATAATCCTATTTCCATAAAAAATGCTATTTCTATGTACTTTTAATAATTTCTTCTTCTTCTATTAAACTTCAAGACAATCCTGACATCGTTTTTGTCCTGTTAAATATCGCATACCAGTTTTAGGTCTAATCGCTTTATGGCGAGTACATATTCCCTTACAAACCATTATTATCTAATATCAGGAAATAATTGAAACAATAATAATAATCTATTTATCTATATATATGATTTTAATAAAATAATGATCTGCATAACCATATATGATATTACATTTCACCAAACTTTTATAAGATGACATTTTAAAAGAAGGGTTTTTTAGTTCAGCAAAATTAGGATAAGGCATTATTAATTCTGTCAGGCTGGTTGTTGTTTTTTGTTCCCATTAGAAATTAGATAATTATTTTATTTACTCGGATTTGATAAGGAAAAAGAATTGTTAAAAGATTTAGAGGGACTATTTTTTATTTTATTCATAGGTAAAACAGTAGCATTAGTTGTTGTTGTAGTATTAGTAGTATTAGTAGTGACGATGGTAGACGAATGTAGAATACTTTTTAAAGACTTTGTATCTACCAAAATAGAATTGTATACATTATTATGGTGATCAGCAATATTTTTCCAGTTCAAAGACAATTTAAATTGGTTTACTGAATTATAATAGTATTCATAATTATTTTCAAGGTCTATTAATGCTTTTTTAAATTCTTTAGGATCTCTTTTAACAGTTAGTCCTAACCCTTTTCTAGCATATTCCTTGAAAAATTCTAGATCTGTTGCTATAAATGGAAGACCATGTGCCAGGGCATCAAACATAACTCCAGAACCTGAACTCACCTTATACGGTAATAGAACGACATCCGACGCATAAAACAGTAGTGAAAGGTCTGTGTCACTAAGATAGTCTCTTTGCAAGTCAATAATACCAGTGTAATTTTTCTTAATTATTTTCTTGGGTTTATAATTTTCTGTGTTAAAGTGATTTTTTGAAGAATTAACTATTATCAACCAGTTTTCAGGTACATCAATTTCGCTAAGAATATCCCATCCTTTGGTACTAGTCTTAAAACCCATAGCAAGTGCTATCCTTTTTGTTCTTGTTGTTTTGTTATCCTTATTATCGAAATAAATACCAAATTTTGCTCTTGCTTCTTCTTTGATATTTGGGAAAAGGGATAAAGATGGTTCTGCACCATGATAAATTACGATATTGTTGTTATTATCATTGTTAGAATTATTATCAGATACATCTGATTTGTTATTTGCAAAACCATTGCTACCTTTTCTTTTTTTTTCGATTATTCGATTTTTCATATAGTCAGAAAATACTATTCCTTTTTTGCTTTTTACCAACTTTTCATTGTTTAGGTCATGAAAAGATTTGTAGTTTATTATGAACTTCCAATATTGCAATATATACTTACTAAAATGTTTTACCTGATTTTTTAAATTATTATTATTATTGCTATTACTTTTTAGATCTAATGGAGAAATAATATTCATCCACTGTTTGAAAGTATAAGCAGAGTGGAATGTTGTAACAATAGGAGCTTTACAAATATCATAAAATGAATCGATATTGGTACATGTTTTTCTTGGATTTATTGACCTTAATTTTAATCCATACAATCCATGCTCGAATTGAATATGAACAATGTCAGGATTTACTTTATTAACTATCTCTAATAATAATCCTGAATTATCTTTATTGAAAGATGATGATAATCCAAAAAAATTACCCTCTTTGCCATCATCACTACAAACAACATAAACAGTATGACCTAATTTACGCAAGGCTCTTGTTAAATTGTAAGTATATCTACCTACTCCACCATACATAGGAGGATATTCTGTTGATACCATTAGTATTTTGAGAGAATTTTTTATGTTGATGTTATTATTTTCTTGTACTGAAATTGAAGAAAAATGTAAGGTATTATTATTATTATCGAAATTTTTTTGATATTTAGTGTTGTGACCAATAATACGATATAAAAAATCACGTAAAAGAGGTAAATCCATCTATCTATACAATTATTTTAATGCAACAAATTATATATATGAGAAGAAATAGTAGAAATCTAATCTAATCTGTTATATTAGGTAACGTGGAAGAAAGTAGTATTCTTTCAGCAAATAGAATATTTTTTAATTGTCTATTCTATGATTTTTATTAATATTTACTCTCTTATTGTTAAATATAATGTTGTCTATAATAATTTAATGAGTGAATTTAAAGACACTGACGATAAAGTAAAAGACGATGTTGAGAGTACAGGAGACAAGATAAAGTCAGGTTTTAAAGCGGCAGGTAATAAGATAAAAGATCCTAGCAGCGATCTAGGAGCAGAATATAATAAGGAAAAAGCAGAAGAGGAAGTAAAAGACAAAACCTATTAAATTAAATTAGTTTTTTATCCTCCTTACATTATTTTGGGTAATAATTTATCAATAAATTTTTAGTTTTATTTGGTATTATATCCTGTAAAATAATTTATATATTATCATACATAAGAATAATTATTTTAAATAATATTCTATTTTAGTTAGTGAATTGAAAATTCCTTCTACTATATTTGTCTATTCAATATTGTCAATTGGAATATTATCTATCCCTTCGTTGCTAAATATTGTTTGAGTATATCATTTTTGTCAATTTCAAGTAAATCAATAATATTGCTTATTTCGGCTCTGTTAACTTAAGGATTAAAGTAGTCATACATTCTACTTTTCTATTATGTTCTGTGCTCAATTTTAGTAGATTTTTTCAATTTAGTCGCTTATTTTTGCTTAACTTAACAGAGCCCTTATTTCACTTAAAAATAAAGTTGTAGTAATTCTAATTGTTCGATTTGGCTTTTTTCTTGCATAGTTTTTACAAGTTCAATCCCACTTATATCACGAAGGTGGGAATCCAAAATAACCATATCAATATTTTTATTTTTACAATTAGGTCAAGAATAATAAAATAATTGGATTTCTAATATTTGTTAGACATAAGCCCTTATTCTTATTTACCATATAAGAAGAAATTAAAAATTTATAATTGTTATGTAAACAACAATTTAAAATGTTCCCTTCAACAATAACAAAGGAAAATTCGAATATTATATTTTAGTTTGATATAAATAGGATATTTCCAGTGAGGTGTGAAGGATAAATTTGAATTTGTAATAAATTATGAAATAGAGCTCCATAAATAATATTATACTTCTAGTTTAGCCCATTCTCTTTCTTTTATCTTTACTATGTAGATGCTGTGTTGGACTGCAACAATTGCATCAAAAAAGGAGGTTTTAGTTAAGGAATCATTCCAAATATCCTTAAAAATACGTATGCCGACCAAGTTAATATCTTCATCATCACTATACAAAAATACAAAATTTGGAGTCTGTTGACATAATAGTAAATTTAGCTCATCACGATTATTTTCATTAATCTGCAAAAGATTTTTAATATTATCTGAAAAATACATTATATTTGATGAAATAGTTAATTTATCATTCCAAACAATTGCTTCTAACCTTGTATCTTTATCAATCCAGAATGTTAAGTGTACATCGGTTGTATTATCTTCTAATTTATTATAATGGATATCTTCATCTTTTAGCCATGTATGTATATTGTTAATCATAGAATAATTACCATCTTCCATAAGGTTTAATGTAAATTGATTAAATATTAAGATGTATAATTCAATCTAATTTTATATCTTTTCGACTAAATTAAGAGTTCACAAAACTTTTTCATAAATAAAAAAATAAAAACATTAACTTAGGGTATTTAATTATAGAATAAAAGTTACTTGGTAAATGTTGCTGTTAATGCAGCAATACTGCCTGGTTTAAACACTATGGGTTTATCTCCATTATTATATAATGCCAGTCCATTAATTTTTGTCAAAGTAGTACTTTTTCCAGTAATTGGGTTTATTCCTTTCATTCTGTCATCTAATTCAATTGTATATAATCCTTGATTTTTATCTATACTTTGAATTTTTGATGGGGTTATTAATGCCCCTGCATGATTGTTACCTTTATAATCGATATACATTACTGCTAGTTTTAAAATTGGAGTTTCTGGTATATTCAAAGTTA
>JAATVJ010000228.1 GCA_014523515.1 Nitrososphaerales archaeon TH1177
AGGTCTGGGGAGCCGAATCTGGAACAGATAAACTTGTTAGAGTTCGAGCTAATAATTAAATAAATTATTTAGACTTGTATTACGATATTGTAAAGACCTACTTTATCAAATTTTTTTTCAGATATAAAATGAGTTTCAAGATAGCAAATAATACAAATATAAATAAATTATCATAGACAGCTTTAAAGTATTTTATATTTTTTATGCCAAAATAGTAGTAGTTGTTTATGAGTAAACATATCGATGTTAAAATATTAGAACAAGGAGATATTTTCTTTTTTTTATAGGCCTAAGGTATCTTCTAAGGAAATAAAAAGTATAGATGATGTACGTAGATTTTATATGGTTCTATGTCCAGAATATGAGCAAAAAAAATAGATAATAATACTATTAATAATGATACTAACACAAAGGAAAAAAACTTTATAGACTATTTATTATAGGAAAAAAATAGCTTCCTGAAATTAGAAAAACAGAAGCACGATCATCAGAAAGATTTTGGGCTCAAGTAGGTGGTATTTTTTATGATTCCAAAAAACTTGGTGAAGATCTTACTACTGAAGAATTTAGAAAAGGTGATGAAGCAAGACCTGTTGGAGAAGGAAAATATGCCATAATAGAACATAAAAATCACACAGAACTAGCATTTATACTGGAAATGCCACAAGAAATTGGTGATGCTCAAAAAGAATTAGGAATACAAAAAGAGGCAACATATATTATTACAGTGATAAATCCAAATAAGCCAGTTCCAGAAGGCTATCCTACGGCTGAGGCTGAACGTCCAAGATATCCTGAAGATATTGAAAAATATCTTAACAACAGTCAAGAAAGATTCATTTCATTATCACAAAATTTAAACCTTATAAATTATCAAAATGCACAGGTAGTACTTATAGGAGCCAGAGAGGGAAAAGATATAATAAAACAGGAAATAGGTTTAGAGATTGAAACTGCTGCTGAAGATGAAGGAGGAGACAAAGAAAATTTATTATTATCATCATCAGATATATTTACAAAACTTAAACTAAGAAAAGAACAAGTACCTATAAAACCAATAATTGAAGGAAAATTTGAATAAAAAGTGGGGGTAGAAAGTGTCTATAAATACATTATAATACCTTTTCCACTTATTTAGAAAATACAAGTCTCTTTTCTGGTTGATATTTTTTAACTAATTCAGATATAGGAAACTTATTTCCTCCGACTATTTTTATATCAATATGTATATCTTTTCCTTTTACTTCTATAATATTATATGTGTCTTCAAATATTCCTCTATATCTCCAAGAAGATGATGTTCCTGCATAAGCAATTTTTAAATTTCCTAAATTCCATAGCCATGGTCTATGTTTATGTCCACATAAGACAAGAGAAACATTATTTTCAGTTAAAGTTCTTAAAGCATCTCCAGAATCTAAAATACCAACAAGATTAGTAAATCCCGTATCAGGTATAGCAATTAAATGATGATGCATTGCAACAATCTTTATCACATTATTATCATATGTTTTTAATATTTCATTTATCCAAAGATTTTGTGAATCACCCACTTCACCTTCATCCCTATCAGGCAGTGCAGTATCTAAAGTTAGGATAACAACTGTGTCCCTGTCATTTTTGAATTCATATACCTTTTTAGATGATGAAGGGAAAAATTGCTTAAAGACTAAATATCCTGTATGACGATAATCATGATTGCCTGGAAAGATTAGTAAATGTGGACATGTAAATTTTTTTAGTTCATCTGAGGCTTTTTTAAATTGAAAAATTAGACCTTCATCTGTCAAGTCGCCAGAGATAATTATTGCATCAGGTTTAAGTTCATTTATTTCCTCTACTAACGTATTGAAAGCTTCCTGTTTGAATAAACCACCAACATGTAAATCAGATATTTGAACGAATCTCATTAAAATATCAAGTACTTTCTAGTATTTATAAGGCAAATGTCTAATCAATTTTAATTAAACTTTTGAAAGACGATCATTATAATATTCTAGATGTAGATAATCTTACATTATTTTAGATTCGTTTTTCTTTTTGTATAGATTAATATAAATTAATTTATGATAAGAAATTTAGTTAATTAAGGCTAATAATAAAATTAAAAAATTCATATTTCTTGACCTTTCTATAGAACTTAGCATTTCATTAGAATATTCAAAAGTACAAGATTGCATCAAAGATAAAAGAATTTAATATTAATATTATTGTAGATAATCAAATCTTTCTTAAATAGAGGATACAATGTATATACGACTTTTATTATTATTGACTATATCAATAGTCAATATATATTAATTGGATGTCATCTACTTTATCTAGTCTTTCATTATAATGATAACAGTAATGAGAATCTAATAATTAAATTTATAGTATATAGTCATATAAATTATATATAGTTAATCTAAAGCATTTGTAACAAAAATATAATAAATATATATATAATAAAAAATAGTTTTTATTAATGATTCTAATTCTATTTAAAAATATTTTTTCGGCGCCGCAAAAATATTTAATTTTTTATTAACTCAAGTAGATTTATTTAGTTTTATCTTTTCTAGAAATATAATAGAATAGAAGTTAATAAAAAAATTTTAATACATTAAATGAACGATTATTCTATGTTGCTGGAAATTGAAAAGTATGATGAAGATATTTTTCAACAGGCAATGAATTTTTGGTATGAATTTGACAATGAATCACATACGAATATTTCTACTGACTATAAACTTATCTATAGAGAAATAGGAAGATTGCCATTATTTCTGAATGGCTGGATTGGAAAATTTTATACATTTTTCTTACAAA
>JAATVJ010000229.1 GCA_014523515.1 Nitrososphaerales archaeon TH1177
ACTTTTAATGATATATTACCTAATGGTTATGTATTTCCTCGTATACCTGATGGATTAGCAGCAATACAAAATAGAGATGGATTAATTGATATTTTTGTCAATCACGAATTAGCTTTAGATAAAGTAAATGAATATGCAAAAGTGTCCAAGTTAACTGTTGATGAGCAGGGTAGGATAGTCTTTGGGGAATTGATAGAAGATGGATCAGGAAAATATGAGCGTTTTTGTTCTGCTACAATTTTTTCAGGAAATGAATTCAATAATCCTCTTTTTATAACAAATGAAGAGATAGAAGAAGGAATCGTTGTAGCTTATGATACCATTACAAAAAATAAAATAGAAATGCCATGGCTTGGAAAATTTTCTCATGAAAATACAATATTGATCCCTAACAAAAATAATAAAACTATTGTGCTTACCACCGAAGATGGTGAACCCAATCATTCTCAATTGTACATGTTTATATCAGATAAACCAAATGATTTTCTAACTGCTAAGGGACAACTATATGTCCTAGTAGATGACAATAATATAACTAATTTCCAAGAGTTACAAAAGGACGAAATATATAATGGTCATTTTCAACCGGTAACTTGGAATTGGGTAACTCAAAATTCTACAGATTTAGAAAAAGATGTTCAAAATCTAAATGCTCTCAACTTTATGAGATTAGAGGTTGTAGATTACGATAAAGTTGATAATTCAATAGTTTACATTACTGATACAGGGTCAGAGGAATTTGGCGAAAAATACAAGAATTGGAGATTATATCAATTTGAAATTATAGAGCCTTCAATTAATCAAACAAAAAATATTACTAATAATTATAATACTTATGAAGTAAAAGTTTCCATACTTTTAGATGGAGATAATGGTGATGATCTTAGAAATCCAGATAATATTGCAACTAGCAAAAAAGTATAATGATACAAGAAGACCTGAATGATTACAATACAATAGAAGGAGGCGTCAATGCAAGAGTTTTGAAATATGATCTTACTACACATAATCTGAATCCAGTAGCAATAGTTGATCAGGCACAAGATGTTTCGTATCCAAAAGCTGGGGAATGGGAATCCAGTGGAATAATAGAAGTTTTTGATAAATTTGGAAAAGGTTCTTGGTTGTTGGATATACAAACTCATACTCTTGGAGAAGGAGGCCAATTGTTATTGATGAATATTCCCGGATCTTGAACTATTATTCAAATTATGGTAATTTTATTAGTTGAAGCTTCGAAATATTTATTTTATATTTATTGAAAGGCAGCAGTATATATGTATACAAATATAAATTGACTATAAAGAATACAAAAGATACTATTATTAAAATTTTATATGATCAGTGAATTATTATTTTATTTTGTAAATTGAAAAGCGAATGTAGTTGGTTCTTTATTATTAACGTCGTGAAGAAATTGCATTCTTAATAATTTCCCATACGTAACAATATCTCTAGACATATTTTCTATACGTGACTGTAATTGTGGATTATTAATATTATAATGTTCATCAAGATCATTTTCAGCGTGTATAGAGAGTCCATATGGTAAACTCCATCCATAGCATTGACGTATAGCTGTCCTCATATGATCCATAACAGTCAATCCTTTTTCATGAGAAGATACAATATATCCAAATATTTTTCCAGATAATTCATACCAATAATAATCTAAAAAATTTTTCATTCCTCCAGACATTGATCCATGATAATCAGGTGTAGCTAAAATAAATGCATCAGCATTTATCATCTGGTCATTTAATTTTTTAATATCGTCAGAAGTTTCTCTTGGTTTATTAGGATTAAAAATAGGCAAATTAATTTCACGTAATTCTATTAATTTTGTTTCTGCTCCATATCTTTGTGATTTCTCTAAAACCATTCTTAATATTCTGTTACTTGAGGAATTTTTTCTTAAACTCGATCCTATGCCTAAAAGCTTAAACCCCGTAATTTTTTTATTAATTAAACTTATCAATGATTCATCTCTTATTTCCATTTTTTACTTTTTCTACTGTCTTAAATTTATTCGTTCTAACTTTTATTACAAAATCATCTTAATCTATTTAATATTATCTTAAAATAAGATTATAACAGTATATATAATATATCAAATAATGAACTATATAGATCTATGATAAAACTATATGATACCTAAAAAAATATCAATTATCATAGATATTAGAGGCGTACATAATACGAATTCTACCAAATATAATGATAATCTTTCTCTTATTCCATTACAAAAGTTATCTAAATTTGAGCCTATCTTCAAATGGATAATATTTGGAGCAGCAGCATATACTCTCTTTATGTTAGTTTTAATACTTTTTGCAGTTGGAGATGGATCAAAAGAAATCTTTACAGAGGAGGGATTTAACTTTTTAACTAGTACTGATTGGAATGCAGTACCAGGTAGAGAGTCATTTGGAGCTTTGCCATATATCATAGGTACTCTGGTTTCTTCAGGTATAGCAATGGCAATTGGTGTTCCTATTAGTTTAGGTATAGCAATATTTCTATCTGAAATAGCCGGTTCAAAATTAAAAACTTCTTTATCCTTCATTATTGAACTTTTAGCAGCAGTTCCAAGTATAATATATGGTTTCTGGGCATTGTTTGTTTTTAGATTTTGGATTATGGATTTTGTAGAAAAACCTTTACACAATCTATTTGGTGGCTCTTTGCCATTTTTTGCTCAAACACCTTTTGGTATAGATGTATTTACAGCTGGTATAGTACTTGCTATAATGATAATTCCTATAATTTCTTCTATTATTAGAGAATTATTACTTGTTGTACCTAATTCTCAAAGAGAAGCTGCATATAGTTTAGGTGCAACTAGATGGGAGACTATTAAAATTGCTGTATTACCTTATGCTAAATCTGGAATTTTAGGAGCCACTATAATTGGACTAGGAAGAGCAATAGGTGAAACAATGTTAGTTACTTTGATAATAGGTAATGCAATTGGATTAAATGCTATTCCAACATCTCTTTTCTCACAAAGTCAAACTTTATCAAGTTTAATTGCAAATGAATTTAATGAAGCTTCATCAGAATTACATCTATCTGCACTTATTGGTCTTGGAGCTGTTCTACTTTTGCTTACAATGGTAATAAATGTAATAGCTCAACTTTTGGTCTTCAAAATGGTAAAAACTGCTAATCCAGGAGGACGAACATAACATATGTCATCTAAAACTACTGATGAAATAGCTGATCGATATACCAAAAGACGAAAGAATATTCAAGAGATGATGTCAGAAACATCTAATAGAAAAATATATGTAAATAAATTAGTAACAATTCTAACTATATGTTGTGTTATTTTTGCAATAATTCCTCTTGGTAGTATTCTTTTTGAGGTTTTTAAAAATGGTTCTTCTGCTATTAGTTTTGAGTTTCTTACTCAAAAACCTGGTTCAATTGGGTCTGGTAAAGGAGGCATAGGTCCTGCTATCCAAGGAACTTTAATCGTAGTAGGTTTAGGATCTCTTATTGCTGCACCTGTAGGTATTTTGGCTGGAATTTATCTATCTGAATATGCAAAAAGCAATAGTAAATTTGCCTTTGCTGTACGGTTCTTTAATGATGTAATGACTGGATTACCTTCAATTATAATTGGTATTGTAGGTTATATATTAATAGTTCTTACTATTGGTTCTTTTTCTGTTATTGCAGGAGCTTTTTCATTATCTATAATAATGATTCCAATTGTTACTCGAATAACTGATGAAACCCTTAAAATTGTACCAAATTCTATTAGAGAAGGAGCTCACTCGCTTGGAATTCCAA
>JAATVJ010000230.1 GCA_014523515.1 Nitrososphaerales archaeon TH1177
CTGCTTGTGAATTAGAATCTGTCAAGTATGCTAATAGTTGGAAATTTGTTGATAATGATGATTCTCCTCGTCCTTTAGATGAAGACGGTTTTAAATGCAAGAAAAAATAACTTTCAAAATAATTTTTCTTTTTTAATTTTTAATTTCTATAAATTTATTACCAATATCTTAGAATAAAAAACCTTGGAAAAACCTAGTTCATATTTGCTTAATCTTGATGTTAAAAAACCATAGTATCAATTTATTATTGTTTCAGGTATTTGAATCTTGATGTTTAAAAAAACTCGTACTAATTTAATTTAAATAATATTTTTTTATTTATTTTGTATTTTTATAAATTGGTTTGAATAGTTGAGATGTCAATAGATATTCTCTAGATCTATTGTTGATGATTTAGCAGCTCAAGAAAAAATATGAGATGTGGTAAAGTAGTTATTATGGAAAACTAAGCATTCGATAATCATTTAGATATCTTTAGTGGCAAATTAAAGGCTTCTTGAATATTGGTCTGTATTATTCCATGGATGACTCCCATAACTTTATCAAATGGATCTTTTGATTCAATCATAATTTTAAGTTGTTTTAGACTGGATTCTATAGGGTTTGCATTCTCTGTAGCATTGGAAGGAATATTTTGCTTGATTGTAGAATTAAATAAATCTATTGCTACATTAGTTAGTTCGTTAGCTGTTTGATAGGATGCTATACTGGCTATCGTACTAGTCTCAGTAGTTTTTGAATTATTAACTGTATCTTTGCTCATACTTGCCATATTATTACTATTACTACTACTAGCTCCATGGTTCATATTGATACTTGACATAGTAGTAGTATTGTTGTCACTTTTGCTATTATTGCTATCAGACATACTGTCATCAGTCGTAGCCATGTTCATAGCAGACATGTTCATTGGTTTTATACCAAGTGCTGTAGCATAAGATATATCTATTGAATTTGTCAAATCAGCAAAACGTAGTGCTTGAATAGTTGCATTGGTCATTGCATCTGGATCAATTCGTACCAATACTGCCTCTTCTATTACATCATTAAAATTTTTTACTGATCCACTTAAGTCTTTATTATTTTCTTCTATAGCACTCCTTGTTTCATTTATAATTGAGGATATCTCGTTTGCAATTCTTTCATTTCTTTCAGCAATCTCTTTTTTTATTTTTTCTGTATACAATTCATCATTAATTTTATTTAAATGATCTTTAGCTAAAGATTCCTTATTAGTAACAAAGTTAGTATTAATTAAATTTATCTCAGTTTGCATTCGATCCATTAATGCCAAAAATGAAGCACTTTCATCTCCAGCAAAGTTATGTCCAAATATTTGCTGGTTATTGTAACTACTAAATAATATGACTGCTATAGCTGCAATAACATAAAAATCTTGTTTAATACTATCGGAATTTCTGATCAATAATAAAATTTTCAGTCAATCATATAAATAAAATTTATGATACATTTCTCGAATAAACTCTACAATTTTTGGTTTAGCCATGAATGTTCTAATTTTATTCCTACATAACTAATTTTTCATATAGATATAAAGAAAAAAACTTTAAAAAAATCAAATTTATTCAAGGTTCATATCTGCTTGGTTCCATTAACTAAATGGGTTCAGTAATTTTTTGGACTACTTAAATTTCAAATACATATAATTATTTTTTTATTTCAATTTCTAAATATTATACAATTTTTTATATTAGGATCAAAAATTAGGTCAAATTTTGTTTCACATCTCACTGGCCCAATTCTATAAATGTACAGCAGATACTGTACATAATCTTGCATTAAAAATTAATACAAACAATATATATTGAATTCATAAATATATTTTGTAATTAAGTATTTAATTGAAACTAAATTAGCATCTTCTTTACTTATGTTAGTAATACTGATAGTAGTTTATACAAAGGGAGCAAAGAGGTTTGGAGGAATAGCAATTGGTGCTATAGTAGGTTTAGATATCTTCTTGTTCGGATTGATTTTGGGTGTTTCAATGAATCCTGCTCATTCTTTGGCACCTGCTGTTGTGTCTGGTTATTATATTGATTTATGGCTTTATCTTACTACACCATTATCGGAACTTCATTTATAGCCTAATTATTCAGAAAAAAATTTTACTAATAATTTCAAATAGTAGAATAATAAATGAACATGATTCTAATCAAATGCAATAACACATAAATAAATTCAATTGGAGAAAATAGCATTATAAATCATATTTAAGATATTAATTTTAAAATGGCATCTAGTAAATTGCTTAAATAAGGAAAAGTAACGATTTAGATGGATGCCTAAATTTAATAAAATTTTGATAACTTTATTTTTCTTTTTTCTTGCTGGTATTTTTGAAATAGGAGGAGGTTACTTAGTTTGGCTTTGGCTGAGGGAAGATATGAATTGGATGTTTGGAGCCTTTGGAGGATTTGTTCTATTTTTATATGGAATTGTTCCTACTTTTCAACCATCACATTTTCATAGAATTTATGCAGCATATGGGGGAATTTTCATTATAATGTCTGTATTATGGGGATGGGTTTTTGAAGGAATTTCCCCTGATAGATACGATATTATAGGCACTATTATTGCTGTCATTGGTGTTATCATAATTTATTACATGCCTCGTAAGGGAGAGGAGGAAAAAATGATATGGCAATCGAAGAAATAGCAACACTAAATCCAATTGTTTCAGGAGTATTATTCTTTGCAGCAGCCATGATGGAAATAAGCGGAGGTTATTTGGTGTGGTTGTGGATACGACAGAAGAAGACAATCGCATTGGCATTACTTGGTGGCCTTATTCTCTTTGTATATGGCATAATTCCTACACTTCAACCAGCCCATTTTGGAAGAGTCTATGCAGCATATGGCGGAATTTTTGTAATCTCTTCTATCCTATGGAGGATGGTTGTAGATAAAAAAAGACCTGATAGATATGAGATAATTGGTTCATTTGTGGCAGTTTTTGGAGCAATTATAATATTTTATTCTCCTAGATAAAAAGTAGGAAATTATTTGGCTTTATACTTTCTATGTTTATTATAATTGTAATTTTGCTGATGTTATTTTGGATAGTATAAGCAAAATACTAGAATTCATTTAAGTGACGGACTTGACAAAGAAGAATTGTTAGAGGGATTAAAAGATCTATCCAGACAACACTCTCGACAATTTTAATTTTTTAATTTTTTAGTTTTATTTGTTCAATCTAAAGTTTTTTCTGTATATTTTGGTATTATTATCATTGTTAAGAGAATATACTAGAAAAGCAATTATCAAATATCTTGAAAAACATTATGATAAAAATATGAAGATATAACTAATTAACTCAATTTTGGTTAAGATATTTTGTATTTCACAATTAATAAACTACTATATATAATAACATTTTTGTTCTTTAAGTTTTAAATAAGATATTTTACTTGTTTCATTACTTACTATCTCCGTCAAGATTCGAGCACCAATTGCCATAACCTTCTATTGTTATGATGTCGATTCCTTAGAGGTTATGGCTTCTGCTTTTACCAATAATTTATCTCTAATTTTTAAATAATATAATTTTCAATATTGTTTTAACAAACAAAAGAAATCATCTACTTTGTTGTATTGTCATAGCCAATAGTAGTCAGTATCAATTGCAGGTTTTGGATTGACCTATTACTACCATTGCAATTGATGGCTATGACTATTATAATCTCTATCAAAGTATTATATAATATGCTTCAGGTTTCTGTACTCAATTATAATCTGGTTGTTCAATACAAAGATAGTCTCGTAAA
>JAATVJ010000231.1 GCA_014523515.1 Nitrososphaerales archaeon TH1177
CCTTCAAATGCAATAAAAGTTAAACCCATTGCAGCTACTAGTCCAGCAAAGCCCATAGGTAAAAAGTCAGAAAAATTTGATTGCCAGTTATCAGGGTGAGACGACATAGCCCATAATCCCGCAATTATAATTGAGACAATTGCTACTAGCTGGACTACTGTTATTATAGTACCAACTCGTCCTGTCTCTGAAGCCCCTTTGATGTTTATAAAAGTAAATACTGCTATAACTGCAACAGCAGTTAATTTATCTAAAGGAATAATACCAAAAAGACTTTCTATAGGGAGAATATTTGTCATCTGCAATAAACTTACAAAAAAGGAACCAAAACCAACCGCATACAAACTACCTGCAATAATATGTGCAAGCCATGCCATCCAACCACTAATAAAAGCATTAGGACGACGCAGTCCCTCTCTAACCCATAAATATCCACCACCAGCTTCTGGCATTGCTGAGCCTAATTCTGCATAACCCATTGCTGTAAAAAGAGTAATAATTGCATTTAGAATGAAAGCAAGAATAACTGAACTTCCAGCAAGTCCAATTGCAGGACCGGTAAGCACAAATATTGAGCCACCAATCATTCCTGCTATTCCAATCATCACTACATCTAACAAACCCAAAGAACGAACGAGCTTGTGTTCGTGCGGATGTATTGGACTTTGTGGATCTCTGATATTAGCCATTCAGTGGGACTTTAAGAAAGAAGCAATTTAATAAATGTATATAAAAATAGTTAATTGATAGATAGGATTTTTATATTCCCTTTCCATTATCATTAAGAATACTTTAAAAAAATCTTTAATAGATTCATAAACTCATAATCATTAACTAAAACATGATGATTGTTAATGGTTGAACCATTAGAACGTCTACTTTCATCGTATATTCATGCTCAATATGTCACTGCTGATGAAAATACTTCTATTGCTGAAGCAGTTAAAATATTGCAACCTAAAAATGTGGAGATAATTCTTGTTACATCAAATGGAAAATATGCTGGAATTGTAACAGATAGTGATATTTTAGAAAAGGTTGTTATGAAAGGAGAAGATTCAGATTTAGTATTTCTCAAATCAATTATGACATCTCCAATAATATCATTGCCAAGCTCATCAACAGTAAAAGAAGCTATTGAGTTAATGCATATTCATAAAATCAAACACCTTCCTGTTACTGATATCACAAATAAAGAACAAATTATTGGTACAGTAACACAAGAATATCTTGCCGAAGCAATTCGTATAGCAGTTGTTGAAAAAACTTTTAGAGGTTATAGAAAAATAATAAGAGAACATTATAAACCAATTTTTGCAAATGTGGCCATTATATTGCAATTTGCTGGTTTGCTGATGATTATACCTGCATTATTAGGAACATTTCTAGGTGAATGGCCATCTTCAATTGGCATTTACATTGCATTTGTAGGAATGTTTCTAACAGGCTATGTTATGAATGTATTGGGAGAGAAAAGCCCACTTAATCTAAAACAATCGTCTATTGTTGTTGTGTTAAGCTTTCTTTTATTGAGTCTATTTGGTAGCCTGCCTTATATGTATGTAAATCCATTTTATGATGGAATTAATTTATTTTCTCTTTTTGCTAATTCTTTCTTGGAAAGTTCATCTGGTTTTACAACAACAGGTATTTCTACAATAATACATCCTGAAGATTTACCTGATAGTTTTGCATTTTATCGGTCCTACACTTTGTGGGTTGGTGGATTAAGTTTTGTCTATTTAATTATGGCCTTGTATTATCCTGAAACAAAATTAGCAGGAATGAAAAACTTGATGAGCAGTGGTATATTAAGATTCAAACAATTACTTACTACTATTAGCATTATTTTCGTGATATATGCAGTGATTATTGTGTTATTGTTATTTATTTTTGGACATATTGGCTTACTAAATTCAATATCATTATCCTTTGCAGCACTAACTAGTGGTGGATTTGTACCTACTGCTACTATACTTAGTATAGAAAATCCAATTCCATTAATTATTCTCATGGGTGCAATGATAATTGCAGCCTTACCTTTTGCATTTCATTTTGGTATTTTTAGTAAAAATGTAGAGGCAACAAAGGAACTTAAGGAAATTATAATATTTATAATACTTCTTATTGTATGTGCCATTTTGTTTATACTAATAGAATCTTCATTTTCAGAAAAAGAATGGCTTTCTTCTGTTTTTCATGTAATTAGTGCCTCAACAACTACAGGCTTTCAATTTATTGATTTATCTCAAATATCTATGAACAGTAAACTATTACTAATTGTACTTATGCTAGTAGGAGGAACTGCATTCTCTACTGCAGGAGGAATAAAAATAGCTAGACTATTACTAATTTTCCAAAAATTAATTAACAATAAAAATAAAAAATTGACATCTCAATTTAAGAATAAAAACATTACTAGTCTGCCTCCACTAATTTCCGCAACCGCAATACAATTTCGTAAAAGAATTCAACAATCTTTCAAGTCATATAATCAAGGAAAAGAAGTAGAAAAAAGCAATAAACAAATGACATGTGAAGTTCCTTTAGACAAGTACAAATTTAATATCCTTTCTGATAAAGCCTTTAGAGAAGCCTTATTTGTTATTGTTCTTTATATTTTATTTACATTTATAACAGCAATATGTATATATTATATAGGAAATAATAGCCATAATTTTATTGATGTAATATTTGAAACAGCCTCTACTATTTCTAATACTGGTTTAACAATAGGAATAACAACTATGGATTTGGATTCAATCTCCAAAATGATATTATCTTTTAATATGATAATGGGAAGATTTGAGATTATAGCTATACTCTATATCTTTATTTCAAAGTTGAGACGATGAATAAATAGTTGGTTTTACAATTAAAGCTAAATACAAGTTAATAGTATTTCTGACTCTTAGTTTAGCACTACTATAGGTATTACTTCCACAGATCCATGTTGATATAAGCGCTCTCAGAATTAGTAAGAGTATTATCAAGATTATAATCAATAAATAACTGGTCCCACTTTATCAAAGGGTTCAAATTCCAGCTGAACCCTAATAACTAAAAACCTAATATTATACTTATCATTTATAAAAAATTATTTTATATAGATTCACCGAACTGTTTAGTCTATTCCTTCTTAATATGATCAGTAATTCTTTTAGTTTAAAATTTATAATTGCAGTATATATAATTTTATTAGTTAAATCAGAATAGTCACCAATTGAATTCTATGTATTTATTAAATATAAAATGAATATTAAAAATATATTATATCATAAAGTATCAATAAAAAAATATATCATATAGTATAGGTAGCGCTGCATTGCTGAATTGCTGCTATCATTCTAATTTTTGGTTATAATTCTATAGATCTTTTAGATAGTTGTTGGTTGAGTGCTTGATTTATTCATAAAGCGAATCGTCTATAATGTATTAATAGTATAATATAAGATATTTTCAAAAATGAATCAATGATTATAAGATCATTTTATAATATAAATAAAATTTATGAATACCTAACAAAAGTAAAGGTTATTTCCTACTTCTTGTTATCATTGCTTCATGAATTCTCATAAAAAGAGGATTGAAACTCAGAGTTAAATGAGGCCAGTGGGATTTGAACATTTTTGATGAGAATGAGAAAAAAATAGACTACACACATCATAAAACTATAGTTAATGGAATTCAACTTCACTATGTGATAGGTGGTGAAAAGGGAGATCCTATTGTTTTATTGCACGGATGGCCACAGACATGGTATGAATGGCGACACATTATTCCCCAATTAATAGCTAATAACTTTACTGTAATAGCTCCAGATTTAAGAGGTTTAGGAGATTCAGAAAAGCCACAAACAGGATATGACAAGAAAACCATTGCAGAAGATATTTACCAATTAGTAAAAAAATTAGGATATGATAAAATCTATCTTGTAGCTCATGATTGGGGAGGACCAGTTGCATATTCTTATGCAGCTGCACATCCCCAAGATGTAAATAAAATGGTTATACTGGATACATCAGTACCAGGTTTTGGATTAGAGAAAGCAGCAGAAAACTTTTCAAAGAGAATATGGCATTTTTC
>JAATVJ010000232.1 GCA_014523515.1 Nitrososphaerales archaeon TH1177
CCAAACACAGATATACAAATAATAAATTCCTAAAAATTTGTTAATTGGTTAACTCGGAACCAACTGATAGCAAGAGGAATCATCCAAGTCTTTCCTACAAATGGATAGCATTAGGAAATACTACACTTGGTACGCTTATTGCGTCTCTTGATCTAAACATTATCTTTATAGCATTACCTACTATTGCGTCAGAACTTGATATTTCTCTATTTACAATGGTGTGGGTAATTATTGGATATTCTCTTGTTATTGCATCTATTCTCTTAAATTTTGGTCGCCTCGGCGATATTTTTGGTAGAGTAAAGCTTTACACTTTGGGATTTATCATATTTACTTTTGGGTCAGGACTATGTAGTGTGTCTCAATCAGGAGAACAATTAGTAGTTTTTAGAATTGTTCAAGCCATCGGTGCTGCTTTTATTTTTTCAAATAGTATAGCAATTTTGACTGATTCATTTCCATCAAATGAAAGAGGCAAAGCATTAGGTATAAATCAAATTGCAATTGTGTTAGGTTCAGTATTAGGTCTTGTACTTGGTGGTTTTTTAACTTCTTACCTTGGTTGGAGATCTATTTTTTGGATAAATATTCCAATAGGAATAATTGGAGTATTCTTGTCCTCTACATATCTAAAAGAACTAGGTTCAATAAGAAAAGAGAAGATAGATTGGCTTGGAAATATTTCATTTGCAGGAGGATTATTTCTTGTATTAGCAGGAATAACATTATGGTCATTTGGTATAATATCTAATATTTTAATAATATTTTTATTTATTTTTGGAGGATTGTCTCTTATAATAATATTTGTCTTTATAGAGAAATTTATTTCTAAGGAATATCCTATGTTTCATTTTTCTCTATTTAGAATTAAATCATTTTTAGGAGGAAATATAGCTATTCTTCTCAATTCTATAGCAAGAGGTGACTTCATCTTTTTAATCTCACTTTATTTGCAAGGAGCATATATGGCTTTGAGTCCTGTTGAGACTGGAATCTATCTGACTCCAGTCTCTGTTGCTTTAGCAATATTTGGACCTTTAAGCGGATGGTTATCTGATAAATATGACGCTCGATTTTTTTCGGCATTTGGCTTGTTCATAACTGGTATCGGATTCTTGTTTCTTACTCAATTACAACTTGAAACCAGTTTTGTTGAATTACTATTACCTTTTGCTTTACTTGGAGCAGGAATGGGGATATTTGCATCACCCAATAGAGCTTCAATAATGAATAGTGTACCTGCAAATAGAAGAGGCATATCTGCGAGTACAGGTACTACTTTATTTTATGTAGGAAGATCGTTGAGTGTAGGAGTTTCATTTTTAATAATGACAAGCATTTTGCCCTCAGAATATGTAAAAGATATTATCATAGATTTTAGAAATACAGATACAATAATAACCACAAAAGATATTATCAGTGCTTCTAATAACACTTCAGACTCTTCGATAACTAATAATAAAGATGATGAAGCAATTGCAAATAAGTTTCTGTCTTCACTTCATATAATATTCTTTGTATCCTCAATATTGGTATTTATTGCCATAATCCCTGCCATAATCAAAGAAAAACATACTATAAAATAAAAATTTAAATATGCTTCTATTATGTTTTAACTTTTTAATATCTAAATAAACTTGCGGTTTTTTATTCAAAAAGATATACTTGTTGCAAAAAGATGAATATCAAATAATTTTTCTGTTTATGTTTAAATTAGATGTATAGAAGTTATTCAACTTCAAATAATGCTATTTGATAGTCTGATCTTTCTGGCATTTGCTCAAACATTGGTTTGACTTTTTCTACTAGATCAGATAAAATCTTGTTATCTTTAGAATAATACTTTTCCATATCTTCTCTATTATCCCAAAAGGTTAGAACAATAGTTTCTCTATCGTTTTCTATATTCTCCAAAATTGCATATCCTTTTAATCCTTTGACTGTTCCCTTTATATCTTCAAAAAATTCTTTAAAAATTTCTGTAACCTTTTTTTGTGAGCCTTCCTTGAGTCTAACTCTATTATGCTGTATGTATTCTAGACTACTGTCCATTAATATTAGTAATAATATATTTTATTTTAAACATATATTATTCATTTGTATGTTTATTAAACAGAAATGTAATTTTTAATGTAATAGGATTCATCTCTGCTTGATTTATTAATTAAATGGACTCTATAACTAGAATCAAAGCTTAGAGGGCTTCTAGCATGACATGTAATTGGGATCGGTAAAACTTGTTTTTATTTTTTTTGGTAACAAATAGTCATAGAACTCGAGTAACAGTTCTGAGTTTGAACGGTTATTCAGTTTCCTGACTTTTTCCAAAGAATCTTTAAGTTTTGTAGGCATTTTTTAGAGGACCTCCGATATTATCTTCCACTTGATAGTATATGAGCCCAATTGGTTAACGGGCTCGGAGGTGTGTGAACTGATTTTGACACGATTTTGTAGTTCAAATGATTTCAAAACTTATTTATTCCGAAAAATATTCTTAATATGAGAAAGATTTATCAGTGATAGTATCTAAAATTTAAAAGAATATAATAATAAAAAATATTTTTTAACTTTGAGATATAGTCATTATATTTTAACTAAGACTAATAGCGATACTATGGAGTTTAATATAGAGCAATAAAAAAGATATAAGAATAAAAAGTTACCTTAAAAAAAACTATTCAGTCTAGTTAAAACATTCTCGTTAACTAGGTTAAGTTCTTTATTATTATTATCTATGCATAGATTTGAATTAGTTACATCGCTGTTACAACCTTGAATAAGTAGTAAAATTCTTTTATTTTGAAAAATGTCATAAGGAAGAAAAGTGATTTGACTTTCTTTACCATTGAACTTTTCTAAAATACTTCCTGACTTACCCTCCAATGCTAACTTAAATGAAGTAAGATTTGAGAACTGTTCTTTCTTCTCAAAAGATTCTTTTGATATTGACGTCTCATTTTCATTAGAATCTCCAATCTTTACTCCATTTTTATCAATCATAACTAATCTCGTATTATTTTGTAAATTCAGCGATTGCAGAAATTGGTCATAATTGTTAAAATTAATTGTTCCTAAAAATATTCCAATTATATCATTTTCTTTGTTGATTACTGGAGTAGCAATTACTGCCAGATTTTTTCCTGTTGCTTTAGAGATAATTGCATCGCTCAAGTAAGTTTTTTTAGTCTGTTCTACTACCTGATAATAATCTCTAAAGGAAAGATTGGTTGCAGTTCGATTTAATTGATTTTCAAATGGTTCATCAAAATATACGTCTCCATTATTTAACAAGAATACAATTGATGCAAATTCGTTAAATTGATCCAAAAGTATTTTAGCAATTTTTCTCTTCTCAATATCTGCATCTTCTGGTATACCATTAATGTTTGAATCTATTAAATTAATATCAGGAGCCTGTAAAATTTGTGGTAGACTACTAGCAATTTGTAAAGCTGTAGCTAGTTTTGTTACCTTATTCTCAAGTATTGTTTTTATATTTTTTAATTCGTTTAAAATGGAAGAGTTATTATTTTCGTTTGTGATAGAAGAGTATTGATTATCTTGAGCATAAACCGAGATATAATGTGAGTTTGCAGAAAATGAAATAATACTGATAGTTATAATACCAAATAAAAGATTTGAAATCTTCATTATTTCTCTAATTTCAAAATTTCACTAATCATTCAATATAATCTTATCTGTAATTGAAAATAAATATCAGACTTTCTATGTATTTGGATGCTATCTAATAAATAGACAGAGAATATTGTTAAAATATATTCAGAAAAATTAAATTATATGATCGGAAAATATTGCTAATTTGTTTACAATTCTTTTTATTATATTCTCACCCAAATTATATATACAATGGTTAACGGGCTCGGAGGTGTGTGAACTGTTTTTGACACAAATTTGTAGTTCTAATTAAATTATTATTATTTATTTGATTATAATAGTAAATAATTTGTGTAAAATTATTAAATAGGTATTCCCAATTCTTTAATCTATGAAGATAGGGAGAAAACCTATTCAAATTCTATTTTTGTTTATTATTGTCTCTTCTATAAGTAGCATTAGTATTGTATTGTTTTTATCATTTTTTGAATTATCTTTTGCACAAAGAGATATCAATGAAAATGATGTAAATACTATCAAAAAAAACTATCATAATGATTGGAAAGGCATTAAAGATAAAATAATATCTTTAACAAATTCAGAAAATATTAAATCATTTAATAAAAAGGTAAATGATAAAGTATTTTTAGATTTTAATCATTTTGGCTTATTGCATACGATTCAAGATGTTAAGAACAATAGATATGAGCCTTCTTTCCCGAGAAATACTATAATTCCTATCACATTGTTTCCTAATATGACCAGTCTAGAAACTGCTAGAGTATA
>JAATVJ010000233.1 GCA_014523515.1 Nitrososphaerales archaeon TH1177
CCTTTTTCTGTACAGTAGATAATTCTAGTCTGACAGGATTATTTGGCACATGTGAAAGATGTATAACAAAGCTAAATCTATTTCTATATTTATGCTAAATGGATAGCACAATGTTGGTAAAAGATTAGAGACTTAACTTAGAAAATAACTTGAAAAAAGTTTATTAGAATATTATAATTTAATAACTCCTTGTAGTGGTAAAATTATTCTTTTTAAATTGACATATGTATTAGCAGGTATATTACCACCTTAAATTTCTGCTTGGAGCTATGGCTTACATATATATCAAAATGGCACCAAAGATCCTAAATTCATTAATGTTGCCATTATAACTGCGAATATCCAGAGCTTTTTTAGTAACATTAATTTCAAAGAATGAATTAAAGACAATTGGTTTATTTGACAATTAAGATAATTTAAGATATATTTCTTCAAAACAAATTTTAATAGTTAATTTTTAATAAAACAAAATTGTTATTTTATTTAGTAACTAAAACTATATTAAGAATGTATAAATTTATTTTTATATATATTTCTTTGTTTTTTATATGACAAGACATTATTATTTATTATTAGAAGAACCAATGTTATCATTATTTTGATTAATTCTCTTTTAAATTGTTTTTAAAATTGATTTTACTAAATTTACATATTATATAATTGTTTCTGTAATATTATATACAAACTATAAAGACTTATCACATATAATAACTTATCAAAATTAAGTATTTAAATGCAAAAGAAGTATATTTTTAAAAAAAATTTTATAACTCGTAATAATCTTTTAATATTTATACAATTAATAAATTAATGGATGAAGGAAGATCCAACTACAATGTTTAGAAAAATTGGCAAAAAAACAATTTCAGACTTTATTGAATCTGCCAATATAATAAATTCGAATGCAAGTATCTCTAAGGTACTTGGCATTCTCATAAAAATGAATAATTACAATGTTTATTATAAAAATGGAAACAAAATTACAGCTATTAATTTAACAGACATTCTTTCAGCTAGAGATTTCAATGCTCAAAAGTTAAATTCCATTGCAAAAATTACTCCCACTATTGCAGAAGATAGCAATATTGAAGAAGCTGCCAGTATTATGAGCCATTACAGATTACGTTCTATTCCAGTAATTGAAGATGGAGAAATAATAGGTCAAATTAGTACAAAATCAATAGTTAAATCTATGGAGGATACTGATATAAAGATTCCATCTACTAAAATAATGACTGGAAATCTAATTAGCATACATGAAACTGATCCTATATCAACTGCTAAAAACATAATGATCCGGCATAGAATTGACCATATTCCTATTATAGAAGATAATTTGAAAGGAATTGTTACTTCATTTGATATTGCAAAAATTATCCTTACTTCAGATAATATAGATAACATATCATATGGTCGTCCAAAGAGTAAAAGACCACTTGATCTTCCTGCTAAAGGTATTGCTGAAAGGAATGTAACTACATCCAGTATAAATGATTCAGTTGCAAAGGTCATTCAATTGATGAATTCTACTAATTCGACTTACTCTATTGTTACATTAGGAGATGAAATTCAGGGAATTATAACACATAGAGATATAATCTCACTATTAGGACAAAAGATAGAAGAAGATGTACCTGTATATATAATTGGTCTGCCAGACGACTCCTTTTCTTCAGAACTAGCCAAAACGAAATTTAATACACTTATAAAATTTCTAAAAAAGACTCTACCAGATTTAGAAGAAGCTAGATGCAGAATAAAACTAATAAGTGTTAGAGGGAAAACTAAAAGATATGAAGTTGATGTACGTATTTTCACAACAACTAATAAATATAATTACACAAATGGTGGTTTAGATCTTGCTACAATTTTCGACCAATTAAGAGACAGTTTAAAAAGGAAATTATCGCAAAAAAGTCAAAAACGCCAGAAACAATCAACAAGATATAATATTTAATTTTTATTAATGGCGTGTATTTTACTTAATTCTTATTTCCTTTTATAAAATAACAAGGATGATTTACATTATACCCATCTTTAAGAAATCAATAGAAATATTGTATAATAATATATTTACCAAACTATTAAAAGTGGAATGTTAAAATAAAAAGTAAAAACTGGATTATCTAGAAAATAGACATATTTAATAGATTCGTTTATCTATATATTATATGGATCTTGCTACTACAGATTCTATAATGTATTGTAGTACATGTAAAGAGTATGTAGTAATAGATGTTGACGAAAAAATTCCCAAGGATTACAAATGTGTTAAATGCCATTCAGTACTTGTACAGGTTTTAGATAATTAATTGCTAAAATTTCCAAATTTTTCTTTTATATTATCCAATAATTAATACGATATTATTTTCTCATTTTTTGCTCATAAATTAAGCTAAATCTATGCTACTTTACAGATAAAAATCTATACTTTTTGCTGCTAACCTCTTTATATTTGGAAATATTGATAAAATGTAAGACGAAGCAATACAAAATAATAAATCGAATTTTAATTGTATTCAAGATAGTATTTAATTTGAATATCTGTTATGGGTTTATATCATCTATTATATGCTTAAAATATTTGACTGAATATATGACAAAAATGACGAATAATTTATCAATTTGACGAATACTATGACGATTTTATTTTTTTCGTTTTAAATATAAATGTATGGTACAATAAATAGTATGAATGGAGAGTCTCCCAAGAACTATGAGATTTCTATAATCCACTTTTGGCTGAAGGGATAAACTAGAGATGAAATTGCTAAAGAATCCGGCATAAGCCAAGGCAAAATCTAACATAATAACAAATTGGCGAAACCGTTTAGGTAAATATGATGAAGATACCCCAGAGAATTCACTAAAACATCAAGATTAGAAGAAATAACTGTTGAAAATCGTGCAATTAGATTTCTAACATCTAAAACTTTACAGAAATTGAATATTCCTGAAAATGCGATTGAACAATTTCTTACGTCAATATATATATAGATTTTCTCAAAGTATAGATATGACAATGTGAATTTAAGAGATTGTTTAATGGAAATTGTCAGACTTTCATAGCAATTACCTATTTCAGATTTACGAAATTATATGCAGACAAAAAGAGAGGGAATAACAATTAGAGAAAAAAATAAAAGATTAGGAAGAACAGATATAAATTCTTGAGAGAAAAGATTTAGCAGCTGGAGAAAAAGTAAGACTCTGAAAAATCCAAATATGACTTTAGTAGATGGTGATATTTTTTTAAATATTAAAAGTGAATCAGGAAAAGATGGCATGTCGATAGAAGGTACAAATAGATTTACAAAATAAAATTTAAAAGTGCCTAGAAAAGAAATAAAATTTTAGTTCATATTAAGATTATATTAATTTGAATCTACAGATATGACACTATAAATAGCATCATAGTTATACCCATTGTCAAAGACCATACTATTTTATTCCAATCAAAAATTTTTTGTCCATCCAATACTCCAAATGGTAGTAAATTAAACATCGCTATCCATGCATTAAAACTTGCTCCAATGCTAAAATAAATTGAATATGGATAAAGGTATGAAAATAATAGAAATACAAACCCCATTACTAAATTGGTTATAGGTCCAATGAGAGCAACTTTTCCTAGCTTACTCTTTTCAGAAATACCAACAATGACAGCTCCTGGTGCAATAAATTTAAAAGGAATAAATGGAATTGCAGATATTGCAGTAATAATTAAACCATACATCTCGGTCCGAAATTCAGCCCAACTTCCATAAAAATTTGCTAGAAATTTATGGGCTAATTCATGAAATAGAAAGGAAATTATAAATATAACTAAAAATTCAATTGATATATAGCGATAATTATTTAGTGACATTCCTACCAGTGACACTAAAAATGTTGCAATAAGTAAATGTTGTATTTCTGTTCTAGAGAAATTTATATTGATAGTTTTAGTAATATTATTGATTAAATTATTTTTTGCCAGCTTATCATAAGATATTGCTCTTTTTCTTTTTTCTAAATATTGATTAATAGCAGGACATACATGATTGTTTGGAAGGCGATGCTCACCACAAAAAAATTGTTTACAATAATTACATTTAAAAACAAAATCTTGTATGTCACATAGATAACATTTCATATATAAAAAAGATATACGATTAACGATTTAAACACTATAGTAGTAGTAAAAGATTTAACAAAATGGATGGATGTTAAATATGGACAGATTTTGAATAAAAAATAATATTTGCATGATCAAAAAATAGTAAATATGGAAACTACAAATATTAGAAAATTTGAAAAGAGAACTAAGAGTGCTATCAGACTATTGGCCTTTTTAGAAGCAAAAAATGGAAGAGTCAGAATTAGAAAAAATATTACTTGATCTAATTCCTCCTATACTTAAAGAATCCGGAAATATTGCTTATGTTCCTCATAAATCATTAAAAAATCCTCAGGCTTTTATGTTTGATGAGCTATGGGAAAATGAAAAAGCATTAGAAGAACATTTTAAGCAACCACATATGGGTAATCTAATAGAGAAACTAAATCCACTACTGGAAAGACCTTTAGAGTTAAAGAGATATTACGAAATAATTTTTTAAGTAAATCCTATATTATATGTGGAAGATCTAAAGATATAACTCCTCTATTAAAATATTTTCCAGAAGTCATGATTTAATATTATTTTATTATTTTTTAATAAATATATAGTTCATATGTTTGGATATTATACTTATTATAAATCAGTATAAAACTGAAATGTTATCAAAAAAATATTAGTAGGACATATTTAAAAAATAATAATATAAAGAATTATTTTTAGAAAAAATAATTTTGCAATACTATAAATTCAATAAAAAATGAATCAAGTAGTAAATTAGTTTTTTCTTTCAAGAAATAAATTTATTAAAATTATCGAAAATAACAAAAGAATCCCTAACATATTCTAAAAATAGAAAAATACCTAAATAGTTATTCAATTGTTTATATTCAAATCACATTAAAATATTGATACAATATAGATAGAAATAAAACATTCTAGTTTCAGAAACTATTTGGAATTAGTATATGAATTTTATTCCCTATTTTCTGAATTTCAGCTTCATTTAGATTTATATAGATATTTCTATTAAATGTTATTCCTTTATTAATACCTCAACTTCAACAGTAATTGTTACAACTTATTAATCAATTAATGATCTGAATTTAGTTTTATATCTATTATAGAAGATTCTACAGTGACTGCTTAACATTTAATATTAGTACAATTAAACTCAGAAGAAAGAAAAATACTAAATGATCAAGGTAGTTTAGTAGTAGATTTGATAAAATACTTCGGAAAAAACTAACTATATGAAATATTTAATTGTAACTTTAATTTTTGCTCTTCTTACATTATCTAATAATATATTATTTATTTTCTATAAGAGGATAAATGTAAATCCATTAGTATAATAGTAGAATTTAGAATAGGAGTAATTTATTGTCTATATGGTTATGATAAATTTGACAAATATTTTTTTATTCATTTAATGAAATCTTCAATTCAATATAGAATCAGCATTATTAATCAATATTATAAGGAATGACTTTATCCTCTTTATAGATCGAAAAAAAACTCTTTTCTGATCACAAATTTTTATTAAATCAAAAAAATTTCTTTTTGAACATAGTAAATATGATTTCTTTCTTCAGATATAATAAAATCTCTAATCAGATTCAATAACAGACTTCAAAAATCCAAACCTTTTATACTCATCAACCAAAATTTTAGATAAATGTTTAGTTATATCTCGTATACCTAAGATGCTTACAATTTCTTGATTGTCTTCTAAAACCGGAAGTCTTTTGATTTTATTACTAGTCATTTTCTGTGATGCTGTTTCAATTGAGTCATAAGACATTATTGTAATTACTGGCGAAGACATTATTTTCCTAAAATTAATTTCATTAGGCAAAATATTTTTTATACAAACTTTTTTTATAATATCTCGTTCAGTTATTATTCCAATTGGAAAGTTTTGTGAATTCATTACAAGGACAGAACCTATTGTATTTTTTACCATTAATTTAGATATATCTAATGCAGTTGCTTC
>JAATVJ010000234.1 GCA_014523515.1 Nitrososphaerales archaeon TH1177
AATTTATGAAGAAGCAATAGAACCTACAGTGAAGGAGCTGCTAAGAATAGACCCTGACTATATAGTACCTTGCCATTGTACTGGTTGGAAAGCAACAAACAGAATTATTGAAACCATGCCTAAAAAGTTCTTACAAAGTAGCGTTGGCACAGTATTCTCATTCTGATGTTGTATTTTTATTTGTCTACAGCAAATCGCCGGGAGTGGGACTCGAACCTCGAAGCAGTAGTTCGGGGTTGTATTGTAATAAATTTAAAGAATATGATAAAGAATATTTAATATCTAAGCAATAATCAATTATATTTATTTATGTTAATTATAGAAGGAATGGGACTCGAATCCTGCAACTACATTCGAGGGTTTATAATATCATAACTAAAAAAAATTTCTGTTTGTATCTCTGTCTCTTAATTTATCTGTAAAAGTTTAAAATAATGAAATTGAAAATATATTGTGCATACTGAACCAATAATTGAAATTCGAAAATTAAAGGAAATTAATATTGAAGATGGTGTTGTATTTGATGGTTTTTACAATATTGGTCTTACTAGTACTATAGCCTGTGGATGTTTTATCAATTCTTTAAAAACTGAATTAGTTGGTATCCTCGATTCTTCTCTTTTTTCTCCCATGTCCGTAATTTATGATGCTAAACCAAATTTTCCAGCTAGAATCTATGCAAATGAAGAAAAAAAATTAGGATTCTTTGTTTCTGAACTAATTCTAGATCCATCAGCATATAGACCAATAGCTGACATCATATTGAGATGGTCTAAAGATAATAAATGCAAGACAATAATAAGTATCGCAGGTAAGGCAATTGAAAAAGAAGATAAAACAACAAAAGAAGAAGAGGAGCCTTCTCTTAAAGTGATTTCAAATTCTCCAATTATAATGAAGAAATTAAATAATGTAGGGATTTTGCCTTTAAAATATGGAACGATTAACGGCATTCCTGGAATTCTTTTGAATGAATCAAATTGGAAGAATATTGACGTCGTTGTATTTGTTGTTGATGTCATAGCTGGTGTACCTGATTTTAGAGCAGCAGCAAATGTTGTTCAGGCTATAAGTAAAATTGTTCCTGAAGCCTATTGTGAAATACAACTATTGATTAAAGAAGCTGAGAATATAGAAAATAAATTAAAAATTATAAATAGTCAAGCAGCAGCCAATAAATTTGAAAAGCAAATGTATAGATAGACAAATTATTTATTATTTTACAAAATATGGTAACTTTAGAGATAAAGTAGTAGAATAGTATATTATAAATATTCCACAATTGGAAAGGCAAGGAGCGGACTTGCAAACTAAGATAAAAGAGCTTCTAATAATAAATCGATCGTTCTATTGAATAAGGATGATAAGCTATCTTAAAAAACTGCTTAGTCTAGTTAAAACATTCTCGTTAAATAGGTTAAGCTCTTTATTATTACCTATGCATATATTTGATTCATTTCCATCGCTGTTACAACTTTGAATAAGTAGTAAAATTCTTTTATTCTGGAAAATATCATAAGGAAGAAAAGTAATTTGACTTTCTTTTTGGCTCTTAAGTTAAGCAAAATAAGGAAGTAAATTGAAAAAATCTATTAAAATTGAGCACAGAACATAATAGAAAAGTAGAATGTATGACTACTTTATCCTTAAGTTAACATCCATGAAAATCTACCTGTATGCTGGTTATCTTTTCTATCATGTTTAGCCTCATTTTGTTACGTCTTTCTACCTATTAAGCATTGTCTACACTAGCTTCCGCTATATGTGGATGATATCATTGTTCTCTGAGAAGTTATCGTATTGTTGTTACTATTACCTAATTATATTTATTGAGATCCAATCTTCTTCAGACGTTCCAGTTTCTGCTCATATCTATTCTTGTTGATGTATCTATACAATTGGTGTCTTGTTAGCATGTACCATATTATAACAACCATTTCTTTTTCTGTTGCGACTATTGCTTTGCCATGTCCTTTTCTCTGTTTGATTCTTTCATAGAATGTTCTTATATGATGGTCATATCTAACAGCAGATAAAGCACACTGTACTAGTATCCATCTCAACAATGATGATCCCTGTTTGGTTATTCTACCTGATTTTATTTTTCGTGATGATTCTCTCTTGTTGATGGTGCAAGTCCTGCATAACTAACTAGTTTCCATGGTGTAGAGAATCTAGTGATATCAACTATCTCAGTTGATATTAGCATTGCAGAAAAAATGTCTATTCCTATTATGCTGAGAAGTATCTTTATGTCTTGACTGTCTTGCCATGCATATTTTGCTATCTCTTTAGATACTACTTCTATTTGGTTATCTATTGTTTCTATTGATGAAGTGTTGTATTCAGTATTATCCTATCTATTGGTGAAAGCGGTAAGGATTTCAGCCATCCGATTCCAGATTTTCCAAACATATCTGTCAGTTCTGTTCTGTATTCATACTTGTCTAAAATAGCATGTACCTTGTTTGCTAGTTTTGTTTTGGTTCTGGATAATGCTATTCTCTATGTCTAACCAGGCTTCTTTTTTCTCTGAATTCATTTATGGGTACATATGATTCTGATATCAATCCAGTTCTCAGCAGATCAGATAGTATATACGTGCATCAAGTTTATCAGATTTTATCTTTGCTTGTGTGCTATTATCTTTGTCTTGTATGTATTTGCTAGTATTGTATCTATTCCATTATCTTCTAGTGTATCATGTATTCTCATCCACACATGTTGCCTGTAGATTCAAGTACTGCATTGCATTTTTTTGTTCCATGATTGTGTATCCTTTTAATCAGTTCTAATATTCCCTGAGAATTGTTACCAAAGAAGAATTCATCGATTATCTTTCCTTAATCATCTTTTAATGCTACTCTGCACTTTCTTTTTCCAACATCTATTCCAAGATGATTCAATTTTCTTTTTCATTCACCTTCTTTTTTTATTTGTTGGCTAACAACAGGTGGCAAACATCCGTTCACCCTCTTGAGGTAAATGATAGCCACTTCAGATACGGTTCAGTCAGAGCCTCACTCTCATACGGCGTATGTTAACTTTGAACCTAGCCAACAAACAGTAATGGAACAGACTAAAAGATTTTCATATCGTCAGAGCCAGAAAAAATATATGAAAATTGTGAAGAAATTGCTAATTTCAAACCTACTGATTTCAATGAATGTAAATATTCAATTATAACATATATATTACTTAAGAAATAGTAAATTATTTCTAAAGGAATAAAAATATCTATTATAGATTAATTTGGACATAATTAAGATTATTGCTAGCAAGACAATCTAGAATAAATACTATTTAAATAATATTTATAATACTATAAATCTTTCCAAAATTATGAAATGTGATTGGATTAAAATTAGAAATGATTTTCCGATAACAAAAAAATATTCATATCTAGATAATGCAGCTATTTCACCAATACCTATTCCAGTATATATAGAAGCATGTAAATTTTATAAAAATTTAATGGATCATGGTGGAAAAATATGGACTAAATATATTAAAGTTAAAGAAGAAACAAGAAAAAGATATGCAGAATTTATTGGATCAAATGATTCGGAAATAGCTTTTACACATTCTACAAGTGAAGGAATGAATATTATTTCTCATATGCTTTCAAATAAGGGAATAGTAATTTTAAATGGCCTAGAATTTCCAGCTTCCAATTTGCCATGGATTAATAATAATCCTAAAAATGTAAGATTTGTTAAGTGTCGAGATAACAATAGAATTGAATTAGAAGATATAGTTGATTTAATATATGATTTAGAGTCAAAAGTTGATGATAATAATATTGTTAAAACGATAGTTACAAGTCATGTACAGTTTTCTACTGGATATAGGATAGATTTGGATAAACTTAGTAATTTTACGAAACAAAAAAAAATCTTCTTGGTTATCAATTCTACACAGTCTCTAGGATCTCTTTATTTTAATGTTAAAGAACAAGGAGTAGATTTCGCTGCTACTAATGGGCACAAATGGATGTTATCTTCTTTCGGAATTGGAGCAATTTATATTAATAAGAAATATTTAGACGAATATCAATTAAAGCCCTCATTCTTTAGTCATTTTGGACAAAAACAAATTGATAATTATGAAAATAACAAACAAATTGAAATGTCTGATAATGCAACAAGATTTGAAATTGGAACACCTCATTTTCAGAATATAATTTCATTGAATGCTGCTGTTAAGTATCTCTCTAATATTGGTATAAAGAATATAGAACATAGAATTTTACAATTAACAGATTATATTATCGAAAAATTAGAATCGCTAAATTTCGAGATTATTTCTCCTATAAAAAATAAAAATCAAAGATCTGGAATCATCGTATTTAGATCAAAAAAATTACATCCTTTAACAATTGTCAAAAAATTAGAGAATGAAAATGTAATTGTCTCACAAAGAGGTAAAGGTATTAGAATTTCTCCACATTTTTATAATAGTGAGGAAGATCTTGATAAATTAATTTTATTATTAGAAAAGTTGTAAGTTTATTGACAAATTAGAGCAATGGAAGTGGGACTCGAACCTCGAAGCATTATTTCGGGGTTTATATTGGAATATACTTAAAGATTAAAAGAACAAAGAATTCAATAATATCTAATCGATTTCTACAAAAATTTCTCCATTTTTCTCATCAACAACGACAGAATAGGAATTAAGATCAGTAACCCAATTTGTTTTAGGAGAACCTTTAGCGGTACGTATATCAAAAACTCCTTGATGCCAAGGACATGTAAGATTGTAATCTTCTAACCATCCTTCCTCGAGTGGTCCACCTTGGTGCGAACAAACTGAATCCATGGCATATATTCTGTCTTTAATCATCCCAAGCACAATAGATTTATCACCTACTTCAGTTTTTACCAATTCGCCTTCTTTAAA
>JAATVJ010000235.1 GCA_014523515.1 Nitrososphaerales archaeon TH1177
AGTCAAGGCTGATATTATATATAAATCAGATTTTATAGGTATTTTATGCGGTCTTGAAGAAGTAGAAATGTTATTTGATATTTGTAATTGTAATTCAAAATATATTAAATCAGATGGTATGAGTATTATACCCAAAGAAAAAATCATTGAAATTAATGGAAAAGCAAAAGACATATTGAAAGCTGAGAGAACTGCTCTAAATTTGCTTATGAGAATGAGCGGTATTTCTACTTTAACAAGAAAATTTGTAAATATAGTCAATCAAATAGACCAATCAATTTCTATAGCATCTACAAGAAAAACTGTTCCGGGATTACGACTCTTGGATAAAAAAGCGGTTGTAATAGGAGGTGGAGTGAGTCACAGAATTAGACTAGACGATATGGTTATGATAAAAGATAATCATTTAGTTGTAGATAAATCTATCAGAGAAATAATATCATCTATTAGAGAAAGAATAGGATCTTCCAAAAATATAGAATGTGAAGTCAAAAATGAATATGAAGCTATAGAAGCTATAGAATCTGGTGCAAATATTATAATGTTAGACAATTTTTCTGTATTAGATGCTAAAAAAACAATTTTAAAGATTGATGAGTTAGGTTTAAGACATCAAGTTAAAATTGAAATATCAGGAGGAATAAATTTAGAAAATGTAATTGATTATGCCAAATTAAAGCCAGATATTATTTCAATTGGATATTTAACACATTCAGCTCGATCATTGGATTTTAGTTTAAAGATAAGAAATAATTGATTACAATAAAAATAAAAAAATAGTTTTACCTTCTTCGTCCGCGTTCAGGTTTTTTTTGGCCAGGTGGGATTCTTTTCTCAAATCTCTTAATGTAATTCTCTTTATTACGTACTTTAGAAATAGGACTAGCTCTTTCCTTGGCTTGAACCTTTGGAGTTTGCCCCTTTACTTTTCCTGCTTTAGTAAGCGATCCATGAGTTGGCATAATTTTCATAGTCAGTATGTGCCTAATAAATTTGTTGCAACTTTTAAAGAGGCAATCTATGTCTATAATATAAACATGTTAGGCAAAGGTGTCCTAAATAGTACTAATTTAAATTTGTTTGATTATAATATAGTTTAAATAGCAAATGAGTTTATCGAAGGATGAGTATATCAAAGAAATTTTTTCTTTAAAAAAAGAACAAGATGTCATTATTCTAGCACATAATTATCAATTACCTGAAATTCAAGACGTAGCTGATTTTATTGGAGATTCATTAGCTCTTTCAAGAAAAGCAGAAAAAACTAGTGCTAAAACTATTATATTTTGTGGTGTTCATTTCATGGCAGAAACTGCTTCTATTATTTGTCCAGATAAAAATGTATTAATACCCGATTTAACTGCCGGTTGCTCTCTTGCTTCTTCTATAAATCCTACTGAATTAACATATTGGAAGAAGGATCATCCGGATGCTATAGTTGTTAGCTATGTTAATACTTCTGCGGAAATTAAAGCGTTATCAGACTATTGTTGTACATCCTCTAATGCTGTAAAAGTAGTAAATAGTATATCACCAAATAATGATATTCTTTTTCTTCCTGATATGTTCTTAGGTTCATATGTAGCAGAAGTTACCAAAAGAAAAAACATGTTCATCTGGCCAGGCGAATGTCATGTACATGCAGGTATCCGTGCAGAAGATATTAATAAGATGATGAAACAGTACAGAAATGCAGAATTTTTGGTACATCCAGAATGCAGTTGTACATCTTCAACTATGTATCATATGGCTAAGGGTGATTTGATAAATGAAGGTCATATTTTATCTACTGAAGGTATGATGCAACAAGCTAAAAATTCATCTAAAAGTGATTTTATTGTAGCTACTGAAACGGGAATATTATATAGAATGCAAAAAGAAAATCCTACAAAAAATTTTATTCCAATTAGAAAAGATGCAGTCTGTCAATATATGAAAAAGATTACTATAGATAAAGTTTACAATTCATTATTAAATAATGTATACCAAGTGAAAGTTCCACAATCAATATCTCGTAAGGCTAGATCTGCAATTGATAGAATGTTATCAATCGGTTAATAATTTTTATATATTACATTCCTGCAAAGAAAATAAAAAAAATAATCTATTAATTATGACCATGGAAAAGTACTTTTGTTTGAAAAAGAGAGGTGTCATTTTAATTGATAGATCTTTAAATTTTTAGACTACAAAAATAATCCAGAACTGATTTTAGGAAACTATTTTAATTGATAAATTGAAGATGTTAATTAACCATATGAAAAAAAATATATCAATAATAGGTTGTGGTGCTATAGGAAGTGAACTTGCACTTTCTGTAGATAGAATGATGATAGAAAATGTAAATATTTCATCTTTCCTTGATATTAAACTTGAGAATGCTGAAATTCTCAAGTCAAAGTTATCAAATAATAATCCTATAGTCTTTAACAATTTTTCTGATTACATCAAGTCTGATACTTTCAAAGATGTGGATCTGGTAGTCGAAGCTGCTTCCCAAAATGCTCTCACAAGTTATCTGAATCCAATTATTTTATTGAAAAAGGATATATTAGTTATGAGTGTAGGTGCTTTTGCTAATCCTGATTTTTTTTCTCAAGTGATAAAAAATGTAGAAAAAAATGATATCAATCTTTATGTTCCATCAGGAGCTATTGCTGGTATTGATGCTATTAAGAGTGTCAGAAGTTCAATAAGCTATGTTACACTTACAACTACAAAGAATCCAAATTCTCTTAAAGATTCTCCATTCTTTAAAAAAACTAATTTAACAGCAGATTCTATTAAAAAAAGGACTTTGATTTTTGAAGGATCAGCTATTGAGGCAGTCCAAAATTTTCCCGCTAATGTAAATGTTGCAGCATTGTTAGGTCTTGCTGGTATAGGTGTTGAAAAAACAAAAGTTAATGTAATTGCGGATCCGTCTCTTCGTATTAATAAGCATGAAATCAAGGTAATAGGAAAATTTGGAGAATTGATAGTAAGAGTAAAAAATGTTCCCAGTCCTACTAATCCAAAAACAAGCTATTTAGCAATACTATCTGTCATTGAATCGCTTCGCTCAATTACTACAAAAGGAGTGAAATATGGAACATAAAAATTATTTAATAAATGATATAATGGATTTGAATTATTTAATACCTTATTGTCTCAATAGCAAATTTGAAATTTAAAAGTTAACGGTCATGATAAATAATATAATTGCAATAATTGTAATTTCTTTTATTATTGTAGGTTCATTGTGGGGCATTGGTAATCTATTAAATCCGCAAGAAGAAAATAAGACTAATTCTACTGGTATTTTATTACTTGCTGAAAATAATTTTTTTAATAAAACAAATCCAACACTTTATATTAATAGTAATATACCTCAAAAAATCACTATTGCAAATAAAGATTTCGTCAGACATGATTTTATTATTGATGAATTAAATATTAATACAGGCTATCTTTATTCTAATCAAGATTTTACTACAGCTATCGCGTCGCGAGAATCAGGAATATTCGAGTATTATTGTTCATTACATCCATCCACTATGCGGGGAACATTAGTAATTTCTGAAACTACATAATTTTCTTTCTTTTTTTTATCGTAATCCTATTATACCCTTATTCGAAAAAGTTAATTCTAAGGAATTAGTAATAAGATCTCTTATGTTTAACGCTGATTCAGGAAAAAATAGCGATAATAAAAAAAAGTTCCAAAAAATTAATTTAGGAATACGACAAACAGTACTTGAAAGAGCAAGATATCGATGTCAAGGTTGTTCTATTAAATTTAATACTCAAGATATTCCATTTTTTTCGCATATTAATGGCTCATTAAAAGATAATCGTCCGGCTAATCTTAAAGCGCTTTGTAAAGAGTGTTATATCAAAACAGGAGAAAATAAAATAAAAGACAATATAGTAGGAAAAATCCGATCTATTATTAGACGCATAATTTAACTGGATTTATTTATTCCAAAAATGTTTTTTATAAATTACTATTTTGATCTAAGAAATAATTCTTTATGTTCTTCACAGCAAAAGTGTTCAATTTTAAGAACTCCTCGATTAGAATCTCCTTCAATATGAGGCCATCCTAAATCAAAGAATTTTTCTCCACAATAAGCACAAATCTTAAAGTCCATTTATAATAATTTTTCAAAATAGAATAAATTCCTTTTTTTTAATAATTAATATATTCATTGTATACATTATTTAATTATGCCTATAATACTTCAATTAATTTGTGATCAATGTAAGAAAGTAATTTTAGAAAAAAGCGGGGAAGAAAATCTCGATCTTGAGAGATTTCCAATTACAAATGAAGAGACAGAATTCTTAAATAAAGAACATAGAGGTCACGAATGCCATATAGAAGCAATAGAGAAAATTGATTGATTTTTTTTGAAAAAAAATTCTTTACTTATTTTTATTATATAAATATATTATAAAGAATGTAATTCTTAAATTTTATTTAAAAATTTTTCTTCTTTTTATATTATGAATTTTTTTTGAAGAAAAATGAAAGAGAATGTTATAGAGGAAACTTTAAATTCAATGTTTTCTCCCCATATTTTAATGTCTAAAGGTATAACAATAACCTCAACAATATTAAGCATATTTCTTTTAACACTCTTGACAGTTGGACTACAAATCAATCAGTACTCTGTTTTTGCTCAAGAAAGTGAGATTGAAACAGTAAATGCTACAGGCACTCAACTACAAAGTGATGCTCAAGCAGGTAATGCTACAGGCACTCAACTACAAAGTGATGCTCAAGCAGGTAATGCTACAGGCACTCAACTACAAAGTGATGCTCAAGCAGGTAATGCTACAGGCACTCAACAAGAAGGTGATGCTCAAGCAGGTAATGCTACTAGTGGTGCGGCAGCTACTAAAGAAAAGCCAGATGCTGCTACCATTGCTATAGGTGAATCTTTTGCTCAACAAGGAACATTGACATCTATACAAGATCCATTACCCGGACATGAAGGTCATCAATTAGCATTAATTTTACCTCCTAGAGATGATGGTGCGATATATGAAGGAACATTATCATTTACCTCTAGTAAACCAGTAGAGGTAGTAATACTACAAAACTTTGCAAATGAAACTGCTGTTGATGCATTTTATGGTGGTGTTACGACAGCGCCATTAGGAGAGGGAACAGTAGCAATAAGCCTTTTGACTCCACAATTTGGGCCTATTCCATCTGCTTCTCTTCCATTTGCTGGTAACGCTCTTGCATTACACAATATAGAAGGAGAGCCATTTGCTGCTACTTATACAGTCACTGGCAATGTAGCTGAAGTTCAAACTTATGATTCAATAAACCCCCCACCAGTAGCAGAAGCTGCTGCTGATGAAGAACCATCAGGAGACGGTGGCGGTGGCGGTGACGACGATGACGGTGGCGGTGGCGACGATGACGGTGATGGTGACGGCGACGGTGACAACGGTGGCGACGGTGACAACGGTGGCGGTGGCGGTGACGACGATGAGAATTAACAAGATTCACTCAACCTCATTTTTTCTTTAATTCTATTTTTTATAATTTTATTATCTAATCTAATTACTATAAAGTTACAAATATTGTAAAATAAAATGAGAAACTCGTAATTCTTAATTTTTAAAATGAATTCGTGTAAATTTTTTTATTGCTTAGAATTATTTGTTTTAGTTTATTCTTTAAAATAAAGTAAACCCCCTGCCTTTACTATTTTTGCTATTATTTCTGGAAATGGTTTTATCTTGTATTTTTCCTTGGTTGTTACATTCATAATCGAATGACTATCAAGATCAATCTCAATTTCATCATTATCTGAGATTTTTTCGATTAAATCAGGTTCTATTTCTATAGGTAAAAGATATCCTCCATCTACTGCATTTCTATAAAAAATTCGGGCAAATGATGGAGAAAGAATTGCACGAATACCAACTTGATGTAATGCGATTGGTGCATGTTCTCGACTGGAGCCACATCCAAAATTTTTTCCTGTCATTAAAAAATCTCCTTCGTGAATTTTTTTTGCAAAGTTAGGATCAAGTCCTTCCATGGCGTGTTTCCCCAATTCTTTGTGATCATGAATTTTTAAATAAGGGCCAGGAATTATTACATCCGTATCTATATTATCTTTGTTATATTTGTGAATTTTTCCTCTCAGGGTATTCATTGCATTTCATTCCTTGGATCCGTTATTTTTCCATTTATTGCTGCAGCGGCTACTACTAAAGGAGAAGCCAGATATGTTTTCGATTCAATATCACCCATTCTTCCTGGGAAATTTCTATTAGTAGTACTGATGCAAATTTCATCTTTTGCAAGGACACCCATATGAGCACCACAACAAGCCCCACAAGTAGGTGGACCAACAACTGCACCTGCTTCCATAAATATAGTTATCAATCCTTCCTTGATGGCTTTCAAATATATTGATTGAGCAGCGGGTAAAACTTCTGTTCTGATTTTAACTTGCTTTCCTTTGAGGATCTTTGCAGCCATTCTTAAATCTTCTAATTTTGCGCCAGTACATGATCCTATATATGCTTTGTTAATTTCTTTACCTTCAATATCTCCTACAGTACAGATATTTTCGGGAGAAAAAGGCTTAGCTATAATAGGATCTAAAGATTCGATATCGTAGGTAAATGTTCTACTATATTCTGCATCCTTATCACCTTTTACAGGTAAAAATTCATTTTCAGTTCTAGTTTTAAGATATTCAAATGTAATCTGGTCGGGTTCAATAATTCCATTTTTAGCTCCTGCTTCAGTAGTCATATTAGTCAATGTCAACCTTTCTTCCATAGACATTTTATCAACGACCTCTCCAGCAAATTGCATTGCTTTATAATTTGCACCATCAGTACCAATATCTCCTATTATCTTTAATATTATATCTTTAGCCATGATGTATTCTGGTTTGTTTCCATGAATTTTAAAAAGAATTGTTTCAGGAACTTTAAACCATATTTTTCCATTCACTAATACATAAGCAATATCAGTATGACCTAATCCAACAGCAACAGCGCCGATGGCACCTGTTGTATTTGTATGGGAATCACCTCCAACATAGATCTCCCCAGGCAAAATTAATCCCTCTTCATGAGAAAGAGTATGACAAATTCCATATTGACCTAAACCATATTTATAATGTTTTTTTATTTTGTATTTGTTAGACCAATCAGTTAATAATGCAATATTATTGGCTGAAATCCTATCAGAAGCAGGAACAAAATGGTCTTCACTTATCCAAACACGATTAGGATCCCATATGTGATCTAGAGTTTTACCTTTTTTTTCCCATTCTGAAAAAACTTTAATTACACCTGGACCTGAAACATCATGTATCATAACTTTATCAATATTTGCTATAACTACATCATCAGGAGAAACTTTATTTTTATGAGATGCTCTAGCCAAAATTTTTTCCGTAATAGTCATTCCCATTTCTTTATTATCAAATAAAATGTGACAATTCGCGAATAAAAACTTTATAAAAAAACTAATAATGAGATATTATATATATTATAAAGAAATATTGATCATATTAAATCCTATTAAAATTAAAACTAAAAGAAAAATCTTTGATCTTTTTGATACAATAGTATCCTCTAAATTCCAATTTAAGGATAATGATATTTTAGTAGTATCAAGTAAATTTGTTTCTATGAGTGAAGGGTCAAGATTAGATCTACAAAAAATTAAACCCAGCAATAAAGCAAAAGAACTGGCCAAGAATTATCAAATGGATCCTGCCCTTGTTGAAGCAGTAATAAGAGAATCTGATATTATTTTTGGAGGTTTACCGGGATTCTTATTAACAATAAGGAATGGAATTTTAGCTCCAAATGCAGGAATTGATAAATCCAATGTCCCTTCTAATAGTATTATTTTTCTTCCAAATGATCCATTCTTATCTGCTGAAACCTTACGACTTGAATTTCTAACAATATTAGGGATACGGGTTGGAATAGTTATTTCTGATAGTAGGTTAATGCCAACTAGGATTGGAACTACTGGAGTAGCTATTGGTTGCGCAGGGATAGAACCAGTAGAAGATCAAAGAGGTAACAAAGACCTATTTGGACATGTATTAAAATATACACTTAAAGCTACTGCAGATTCATTAGCTACAATGGGAACATTTGTAATGGGAGAAAGCAAAGAATCAATTCCAGTTGTTGTGATTAGAGGTATCAATATTTCCTTTACTGATAGAAGGCTTTCATGGAAAGATTTAGCTATTGATTATGAGACAGATATTTATTTTCGCAGCATGCAAAACTTTAATCCTTTTCTATAATAATGGTATTATTTTCATAGCATTTTAATATAACCATGATCTCAAAAAATTCAATAACTACATGTCTGAATTCCTTACAAGGTATCCAAAAAAAATGAATTTTTTAAAAGGATTACAGGAATCTATTAAATCTGAAGATATACAATTTGATCATCTCAGCCTGTTGGTCAAGACAAAAAAAGATGAAATTATTAAGGCTCTTATTTTAGAGGGATTCACTAAAGTAAAGTTTGAAAATAAAAAACCAGGACAGATAGGTCATGGATTTACAAAGAAGTTAAAAAAACCATGGGAAATACATATTAGATTACTTCATATGCATCAGGGATTAATTGCAATTCAAGGAGAAGTTGAAATTTCAAGGAGATATATTCAACATATCAGATCTGTACGTGCTCCAGTAATTTATGAGATAGAATCAATTTTAAAAAAACATAGGATCGAATATAAGATATGGAATGATAAAGTACGTGATTACATTACAAATATTATTGAAAACCATCAAATAATTCTTAATTCACCAAAATTACCAGCAATGCCTTGGATTTTAATGATAATATTCGGTTCCATGATTGGCTCATTACATGGACTAAAACTATTTGGAATATTTTAAATTAAAGAAATTCTTTTATGAGCTTATATAGTTATTATTCTTAATTTAGGATGGGAATTCCAGAAAAAATCAAAGAAATAGAGGACGAAATTCATAAGACTCAAATAAATAAAGCAACGGAATTCCATATTGGACTTTTAAAAGCCAAGATTGCAAAACTTAGACGAGAATTAGAAGAAAATAGGCATGGAAAGACAGTCTCCAGTGGCAAAGGTAGTTCTGGATATGACGTTAGAAAAGAAGGAGATGCTACTATAGTATTAATTGGATTTCCTAGTGTAGGGAAATCAACTCTCTTAAATTGTCTGACTAATGCTAATGCGAAAATAGCTTCCTATCAATTTACCACACTTACTGCTATTCCAGGAATGATGGAATACCGAGGTGCAAAAATACAAGTAATTGATTTACCTGGAATAATTAAGGGTGCAGCGTCAGGAAAAGGAATGGGTAAAAAGGTTCTCTCCGTAGCTAGAAATGCTGATTTAGTATTAATAATTGTTGATGTTTTTCAACCTAATCATTTTTCGATATTGGTAAAAGAATTATCAGAATTAGGTATAAAAGTTAACAAAAAACCACCAAATATTCATATACACAAAACAGAAAAAGGAGGAATTTCAGTAAGTTTAGATCAAAATTTGCAAATTTCAGAATCAATGGTAAGAGAGATGTGTAGGATTTATGGAATACATAATGGTAGAATTACGATACGAGACCCCAATTTGACGGCTGATGATCTTATTGATGTACTAGCTGGAAATAGAGTATATCCCCATTCTATAATAGTCTTAAATAAAATCGATTTGATAGATAAAAAAGCCCTAAACGCCATGATTCCATTTCTTGGAGAAAATGTAATACCTGTTTCAGCTAATACAAATTCAAATATTGAAATACTCAAAGAATCTATTTTTAACAAATTGGAATTCATTAGAATTTACATGCGACCAAAAGGAAAAGAAACTGATTATGAGGAACCAATGATCGTAAGAAAAGGAACAAAAATAAAAGACATATGTGCAAAACTTCATAGAACAATGCTTCGTGATTTCCGATTTGCTTTAGTTTGGGGAAAAAGCGTTAAATTTGAAGGTCAAAAAGTAGGACTTGATCATATATTAGTTGATCAAGATGTTTTAACAATAATTAAAAAGATAAATGCAGTCTAGATAATTATTTTGTCTTTAAAGTGAAGAATCTTTTCCTTCAATTTTGTCTTTTTCATCATTTCTCTTTCTGAAATTTGTATAAATGAGGACTCCGACTATTCCTGCTATTATAATATAATTGACTGGTGGATTGAGATATTTCAAAACTAATCCAATCTTTGGAACCACATATGCTACAGTACCGATGTAGTCTTTTTCTCTTATAGGGAAATCTGTTCCAGGTATTAGGCCCTCATTTGCATCACCCTTGGTTACTATTATTTTTTCACCAAATCTATCAGTCATATCTATAATTCTATGAACAATTACTCTATCACCGCCTTCTGGCCTATTAAATACGATGATGTCGCCAACCTTTAAACTATCAAATGTGTTTCCATCTTTTACTAGCAGAATATCTCCTATGTTCAATACTGGAATCATACTTCCACTAGAAACAACATAAAATGGATTATCTACATTGAATACTACTTTGACAGCAAACCATATCAAAACTACCCCAATAACTATTATCGCAATATCTTTTATTATGCTAAATTTTTTGTCCTTTTTCTCTAGCAATTCTAATTATTTTCAAATTATTTGTTACATAAACTTTTAGATTAAAAGTTATATATGGCAGCTCAGTCAAATGCCTTTATTACATGTAATCTTTCAAGATTAACTCTGATTCTTCATAGCTGCATATTTAGTAAATATAATTGGAGTATTTAATATGATAGTCTATTGCCTTTTTTGCTACAAGATCTACATATGTATTTTTATTTCTAGGTATATATTTGTAAGAAATAGTTTTAAACTTTTTTTCTAAATTATTTATCTCTCTAAATAGGATTTTTAATTCTTTTTTCCTCATTTTGTCTTTAGATCTTCTTTGTTGAACTACACTCATACTATCTGTATGAATACTAACTTCATCATCTATTTTTAATGCAAATTGTAAAGCTCTTTTTAGCGCCATATATTCAGATAAGAGATTTGATTGAAATCCTATAAATTCACCATAATTTAATATTAAATTCCTATTTCTAAAAATTAAAATTCCTATACCTGACGGTCCTGGATTTCCCCTTGAAGCACCATCTATGTTAACAGTAAGCAATCTATAATAAATTAGTATTATAACTGATTTATGATTTTTTCTTATTTTATTACGATTAATAATAATTATTCAAAATATGGTTTATAATTATCAACCATCTCACTTAATGGAAATTTTTTACCACCTACAATCTTGAGATCTATATTTGTCTTTTTGTTTTTATCTATATCAATAATATTATATGAATTTTGAAAAAAACCTCTAAACCTTGTTGATGAAGTAGTGCCTGCATAGGCTATTTTTAAAGTTCTTAAATTCCACATCCAGGGTCTATGTTTATGGCCACATAAAACGAGATCCACTGAAGATTGTAAACATGACCTTAGAGCATCTCCAGCATCATAAACAATAACTTTATCAGTTCCAGTATCTGGTATGCTGATTAAATGATGATGCATTACAATTATTTTTAATTTACTATTAATTTTTTTTAGTGTTGTTTCCATCCATTGAATTTGTCGATGTCCTACTTCTCCTTCATCCCTATCAGGACGTGCCGTACTTAATGTTAAAATAACTATATCATCTAATTCATATATTGGATTTTTAGATGGAAAAAATTTTTTAAATAATAAATATCCGGTATGTCGGTAATCATGGTTTCCAGGTATTACGATCTTATTTTTACAGTCCAACCTCGCTATTTCCTGGTGAGCTTTCTCAAATTGAAATAATAATCCATCATCAGTAAGATCACCAGTAATTATAATACAATCAGGCTTCATTTCAGAATTAATCTCATTAACTAATAAATCAAAAATATTTTGCTTGAAAAAACCACCAACATGAATATCAGAAATTTGAACTATTCTCATATTCTTTTTCTCTCTTTTCTGGGCTTATTAAATAATACATCTTTTTGTTTTATACTACCTTAACTATTGTCAAAGTTTTTAATTATTTAAGTACATTTAGAAAGACTCTAATATTGAAATTTTGAGATTTAATTAAAATGCCCAAACGCCGGTTCAAACCAGCCAAACCCACAAAAAAGATAGGTAAAAAACAATTACTATTACCTCCGGTGATGATTGGTGTTGCAACTTTAGCAGGAATAATTATCATGCAATTCTCTCCTCCTCCTCCTGTTTTGGACATTTGTTTAAAGGCTCATAATGTTGAAAGTTTCAATATTTATCCTTTTGTACAAATTTTTGAAGATGGCAAACAAAAATTCTTACCTGAAGGAATAGGTAAAGAACTAAAAGAAGGAAAAGAATGTTTGCATATACTTCATACAGATGAAGTAGGTGATAAAATCCATATTGAATATATAAGACCAATAAGACTTTCAATAAATGATTTTATGCAAATATATTCTTTGGATAATAAAACAATAACTGTTATCAATAATGAAACAGGTGCATTAAATAAAGAAATACTCACTCTAGACAATTATGATATTCAATATTCTTATTTTTCAGAAAATAATGAGTATACCAAGGTATCTGATCTTACATTAATGCCACCTTTTACTAAAGATATGGTTGTACGAATTGAATTACGATCCATATAAAATATAAATAGAAAAGTTCAAGTCAAAAATTGATTATTTTTGGCACAAAAAAAAGCAGTTGTTATAAAAGGGGATGGTACGGGTCCAGAATTAGTAAAAAGTATGATGGATGTTTTGAAAGCATGTAATAGCTCTATAGAGCTTATACCTACCGAAGCTGGATCTGAATTTTGGGAAAAAAATAAAAAAACGAATTCCTACATTAGTGACGAAGTCTGGAAATTACTTTCTGAAAGTGATGCTTGTTTCAAAGGTCCTACTACTACTGTTCCAGATCCCAATGCTCCTAGAAGTGTAGCAGTTAGCATAAGACAAAAATTTGAATTGTATGCGAATATTAGACCAATAAAAACATACAAGACATCTCAAGTTAATCTCGATTTTGTTTGTGTAAGAGAGGCAACAGAAGGTTTGTATGCTGGAATAGAATTTAAAACCAGTGATGATTCTGCTATAGCAATTAGAAAAATAACAAGAAAAGGCTGTGAACGGGTTACTAAAAAAGCATTTGAATTATGTAATGATTTAAAATTTAAGAAAATGTTTGTTATTACTAAAAGAAATATTTTAAAAGAAACAGATGGAATATTTGTTTCTGTAGTAGATAGATATAAGAAAGATTTTCCTAATATAGAAACTGAAGAGTATTATATAGACAATGTTACACAACAAATTGTTAAAAACCCAGAGAGATTCAATAAAAGCATATTATTAAGTACAAATTTATTCATGGATATAATCTCTGAATGTGCCTCAGGGCATGTAGGATCAATAGGGAATGTTTATTCTGGAAATTATGG
>JAATVJ010000236.1 GCA_014523515.1 Nitrososphaerales archaeon TH1177
AAAAAGAATTCATCTAATACTATGATTCTCTAAAGTATAGACAACAAAACAAGATGTCAAATCCCACCTTCTCAATTGAACCATTGGTCATATAGACTCTTAAAATAAACAGAAATTAACTCTAAAACTTTATCCAAAAACTTTATCTATTATATTACCAACCTGTTATAATGAGAATTCGAAGTCCTCAGAACCCTTTTATCAAATTAAAGAAAATTTTAATCTTTTAATTAATTTATGAATCAAAATTTATTTATTAAAAAATACTTGAATTACCATCCTGCTATATCTTTTTGACCAATAACTTTGGTTGGTTTTATTTTTATCAATAATTCACCTTCTGAACTATTCCGCTTGCCATACTCTTCTGCTTTTTCATTGCCCATATATCTTGCTGCTATTATTTTAGCCCATTTGTAAATTTCAGTTGGCTTATTACTAATTATTTCTGCAATACCATCAATAGTAACAAATGAGAAAAGAGGAACTTGGTCATCTACACATAAACGGACTCGATTGTCACGTCTTATATTTTTTGCTTTTACTGATGTCTCACCTGTAGTAAATAAGATATTATTCTTATTATCTAAGATAAACCAAATTGGAACTACATGTGGTGTTCCATTCTTGTTGATTGTTCCAAGTTTCCCTGTAAAAGTTCCTTGTAAAAGAAAACTTCTGATTTCAACTTTAGTCATCTCTGGCATTAATATTATTGATTAGATAAAATTATTATAAATTATATCAAAATTTATCCATCATTAGGCATTATTTTTAAACTACAAAATTGTGTCAAAACAATATTATAATTGCATTAGATAATTAACAAGAAAGAGATTATCCTAAATATTACATTATTATTATATAATTATCCATGAATATAATTAAATCAGCCTTTAATTCAATAATAGTCGTTGTTGTAGTGATGATGGTATTTGTTTTTTCTATGATAACTTTACTTCCAATTTATGGGCAAGAAACAACAACAACAACAAGCAGTATAACAGATTTAATAAAAACTACTGCAGAAAAAATAAAAAATATGGCATCAGAAGTTGCAAATAATACTACTGGCATAATAAGCCCTAGTGAGGCAAAAAATATCCTTAGCCAGTTAGGAGAAGCAGCTAAGAAAACAGCATTATCTGGAACTGATGTACTATCTAATATTACTGGGGAAATTAAAGAAGGTCTAAAGTAGAAGTAGATATTTTAGATATACAATTAGCCATATGATAGATGTGATTATTATTACTATTATTATATACTAGACAATTAATTCATCATCATCATTATCTATATCATTAAAACCAATCAGAACAGAAGAATCTTTAAATCAAAAAGATTTGCCTACCAATAAATATTATATTCAACTTATTTCATAAAGAAGTAAATTTATTTTTAGTTTAAAAAAGTTTTTTTGAAGATAGCTTTGTAGATATCCCCACATGAGATACCATATTTTAAAAACTTTTCCCTAAAATATTTTGTATGCTATGTAGTATAGCTATACAGAATCAGCAATAATACTATAGACAGTTGTGACTGTCATAATAACAATTATTTTCTTAAAAAGATATTTAATAGTTGTTTAGAAGAAAAAGTTACCAATTTCAATATATGTGTAAAAAATAATTCTTGTTAAATAATATTTTATAAACTACTATAAATACTCAGCATGTAATTTTATCTTTATTTATCTTTCCTTATTATTTGTAATATCTCTTTTTTCCATTTGTCATTTTCTTTTTCCTGTTGTGATAAATCCTTCCATATATCATATGCTTTATTATATCTATTAGACCATTTTTGACAATTAGCATATTGTTCAGCATCTGGTAAATTCAATAACTTTTTTAAATTAGCTGTCGTCGTTATTTTTTCCTCATTAATCTGTAATTCCTTCATCTTTGATATTTTTGCTAAATATTCTTTGTTATCTTGATTAGCCAAATACTCTTGTATTACTGGATTGTCCGTATCACGGAAAATAATTAGTCCATCAGCAGAATTAGAAGCTATAGATAAAGTAGCCTGTATAAGGCGGTCTGTCGGTGGATTATATCCTTGTCTAGAATAGTTATATGTTATAGTAGGATAGACAACATATCTAATAGGCTTTTCAAATATTTCTTTAAATATAGTAAATTCTTTTTTTAAGGTAGAAACATTGTAATAGCATCCACTTGCTACAATTAATCCATCTATATAATCATTATATTTATTGGCTACTGTATCAGTTCGCTTACCTTGAAAATATACTGTTGGATAAAATTTAACATCTTTGTCTTTATCTTTAAGTGCTTTAATGAGCTTAGAGTATTCCATAAAATCAATATTTAATTCAAATTTTGTATCATTTCTAGTACTTTTCCAATTAAAATCGTCTATAGTAAATCCTTCAAATGATTTTGGATATTTCTTTTCAAGAAAATTAAAATATTTTATCCATCCTTTCCAGTCATAATTTGTATTAGAATTACCCTCTGAAGGAGGACGAAGAATAATTATTATTTTTAGATTAGTATTCTCTGCAGATTTTAGTAATTCCTCTGTTAGTTTTGTGGATTGAGAATCTTCAAAGTTATTCATGGCAAAGTAGTATTCATGAAAGCCTTGGTTAAGAAAAGTGTATATTGCATTTTTTTGTTCCTCTTCTCCTTTCAAATGTTCAAGACTAATACTATTATTTTTAGGAATCCAGGCACCAAGAATAACAAAATCATCACTATTATCAATGATATTTTTATTTATTGAAATAATTTGATTACTGCTACTACTACTATTGTAATTTCTATCTTCAATATTATTTTCTGCATTTATATTTTGTAATAAATCATGGTCATATAAATTAGTTAATAACAATAACTTTGAATTGTTTACTATAAAATCCAATACAGAGGAGGAGAATAGAAATGTATAATGATATTGAGAAGGTAATTGAAAGAATAAAAAAATACTTATAATGAAAGATGTAAGCAATATTAAAAAATTAATAAAAAACACGAGATTTTTGTTATTCCCAAATATATATACTTTAATTGTTTTAATCGCTAAAATAATGAATAATAATCAAAATAAATTTCTACTAATAATAAAAGCTAAATATAGGATAGCAGTGGAACCATAACTTAGACTCTTATTTTAGCACCGCTATCGGTATTACTCTCACCTTTAGATATTTCTATTGTTAACATATTTTCTGAATAACACAAAAAATTTCAAAAACAATTGTTTCTAATAATAATATCTAAATACTACGTAGTAGAACCCTACTACATGGACGATTCAACTCCCGACGGGCCCGTAACGATATCGGTGCTAATATAGGAGTTTAACATATATAAAAGTGAAAGATATGGTGGAACCAGCAAATTGAGGTATTGCAATCTGTAAATCATAATATTAGTAATTATGATTCTCAGCTGATAATAGCTTAATGTTAATCCTTATACCTTGTTTTTACATGCTATAAAGTCTCCAGTTACAAAGGCTAAATATAGCCGACGTCTTGAAATGTTCTTTAACTTTATAAAAATTCTTGGAGAAAGTCTTGAAGAACGATGTTTAGCTTTTGTCAATAATGGTAGAAATTGGACTTAAGCTATGGCAGCTATGGCAGCTACTAAGTCTAGTATACAACTCTTTTCTTCAGATTTATAAGAAAATTTTTAATTTTTTACATCTATCATGTATATATTTTTTTTATGCTCAGCGAATTTTGAATGAAAGTAGATGAGTACAATGGAAGTTTTATGGTAGCAGTGAAAGCATATCGAAAACAATCGATAACAATAAAAAAATGTTAAAAGCGCTAGTGTAATAGATATATTATGAAATGGATCTAACAGTTAAAGAAAAAGAAAAACATGTTTTAAAATTACGTGAAGAAGGTAAAACCTATAGAGATATTGCTCATGAGCTTCGAATGTCTCCAAGAGAAATAAGTAGAATCTTAAAAAAGGCATATGGTGAAATAGAGGAAAAAGAAAGGAAGAAAATAGTATTATCAAATACAGCTAAGGCATTACAACTTTTTAAACGTGGAAAGAGCCCCACAGAAGTAGCCATAAAACTGGATTTGAGTCCACAGGAAGTTCAATCTCTATATGCTAATTATTTATCTTTGAATAACCTTCATCATTTTGTGGAAATATTTAAGCAATTTGATAATGATTCACTTCAAGCCTTTATCGATTGTTATGATTTCATGAAAGAGAATGGAATAAGCAAAGAGGAAATAGTTGAAGCAGTTAAAATCAGTAATGATTATCCAAAAAATAAAGAGGAATATCATGATATTTCTAATAAATTAAAAGATCTCCAAAAAGAAAGAGGCTTTTATCTGTCAGATAATAAATTATTGATAAAAAAAAATTGTGAGCTCAATAATGAATGTAATTCACTATTATCAAAGATTGAATCACAAAATAAGATTTTAGAATTAACAGAAAATAAATTAAATAAAAAAAGAGGGCTATTAGAAGCCATAGAGAATAGTAAAGACTACACTAATCTTAAAAATAAAGTTGAAGGACAAGTCAATGACTTTTTAAATCAGAAAAAAGAATTTTTTAAATTAGCTGTCACAACAATATTTGATATGATTAAAAAAGATCCAGAAAAAGAGATTCTTATTAACAATATCCTACATCCTAATGAAAATCCAGATTCTGGATTTTATCTTATTTCTCATGAAGAAAGAATAGCTCAAAATGCAGCAGATACTTTACATAACCATGCAGTAGAGATCAATAAAAATGACATATTGAATTCATAAAATTATTTGAAATTAAGTATAAAGTTATTCAAATAATAAATCTTCATATCATAAAATTAGTGAGTTATCTACAAAATTTTATAGTAAAAAAAATTGGAATTCTGTAAGACTTCATCTAATATTAAATATTATATAAATATAATGGAATCTTAATTAAAGTAAATAGTATTCGAGATATGCTATATATCTGATTTAGATTGTTATTATTATTTTACTAAAAAAAAGAAATTATTAATTTAAATGAAAAATATGATGTTAAAAGTAATAAATAGAAACATCAAAGATCTATACCTATTTCTCATATATTGGCAGCTGTGTCTATCAATGATAATAAAATATATATCATTGTAGGAGGACCAATATCTGGATTAATTGTAACTAAGATAAATGAAAATTTTGAATATTCGAAGAAAGTAGCTGTTTTGTGAGCAAAAGCAAATTGTGATTGAACTATTGAAAGAATTATATCAGTATTGTTTTGACTAAAGTAATAAAATATTGAAAAATGAATATTTTACTCTACTATTCTTCGCAGTTCAAATATAATTTCTCTTTATAACAAAAACATGCATAAGTTAATAATATTTTTATTAATAGGTTCATTGGTAATGTTATTACCATTTGGTACTAGCATAAATATTATTTCAAAAACAATGGCTTTCAACATAGTTCCATCCATGAATAATGATAAGGATTATTTACAAAGATATGAAAAATTTTATAAAGATGATAGTTTCAGAGAGGGCTTATTATAATTATCATAAACAACACCATCAACATCAACATCAACAACAAATAGAAAAAGAAGTACAACAGAGTATTGGTCACGAATTACAACAAAACTCAATGACTGAATCATTATCTCAACAAAGTACATCACAACAACAAGATAGATCATCAATCATTTCTCAAGAACAAATGCATCAACAACAAATAGAAAAACTAAAACAATTACTAGCAGCTGTACGATAAATTTTCGTATATTTTCCCTTATTTTATAAATAAATTAATTATTTTAAATTAAGTTTCTAATAATAAAAGCTAAATACAAGATAGTATATTTCTACAATAGTAGACTCTTATTATTGCACCGCTATCGGTATTACTCCCGACGGGCCCACAGTTTTCTCGGGGTCATCCTCACTATCATGAAGAGATTAATAACAGATCCTTTTTCTCTCCAAGGTGATTGCACCTATCAATACAGGATCATTCATTTCACAAAAGAGTTTAACAGATTTGTAATAGTTGTTGATAGTAGATTCTGCAACTCTCCTTTTTCTGCTTGCTCCTTTTGGAATTCAATATAGAGCATCAATTGATGCTGAGTCCATCTAAAATCATTTTTTGCTTGATTGTAAAATACAAGACATTTCTCATTTAAAGTTCCTTTTAGATATAGATAAGTTTCGAGTTAGAAAATAATAATAATATATATAATCTAAACATAATTGAATCATGCCATTAGAAGTTAGATGGTTTAATAAAAATATGACTAATTACGAGTTAGCAAACAAATGGTTCACATCAATTGATCAAATATTTGAAAAAGAATGTAGGGACGACCAATATCTTTTTTTGCCAAATTCAGAAGATATAGGCATCAAATTGCGACCTTGGAAAGATGAAGAAGAAAATAAAAAACCACCCAAACTTGAAATAAAATGGAGAAAAAAAAAGAATACGAATTTTAATTTAATAGGTAATAAAATATCGGGCACATTAGAAGAATGGATAAAGTGGGGCTGGGTTTTTACTAGTCCTCCTGAATCAACAGATACAGGGATTGACTTTTTTTCTCTTTTACCAAATGGACCAGGGATTAAAATTACAAAATGGAGAGTTCTGAGAAGATATAATTATCAAGATATATTGAAATCTGTAGAAAGGATTGATACTGATTCTGGAGAAGAAGGATTACAGTGTGAAATAACCAAACTCAATTGTAATAATGAAATATGGTGGTCAATTGGATTTGAGGGGATCGGCAAGAAAAACAACGAATTAGAATTTCGTAATGCAATCCAGAAAATCTTGAAAGATTTTAAGATAAAACTTGAAAAGACAGATTCGTTTGGATATCCAGAATGGTTAAAGTGTAATTTCAATCAGTTTTCATAATTTATCCATATTGAACCTAAAATTTTTGTCTATTTTTACAAAAGATTTTACAATATTTCCTATGTTATATTCATTCTTATTTGTAGTCATGATTTAATTATATAATTGCTTAAGTTATTTTTTTATTTTAGTTTTAACTTGTTATTGATTTATTTTATTATAATCCAAAGAATTATAGAATAATTTTATATCTATAGATTTAAAAATAGATAACTCCAAAAGCAAAAGATATTTCTTTTATAATTTTTACGATCAGAAGTATTCTATGATAAATGCTTAGGCTAAAAAATTAAAATATAAAAAATGGTAACAATGATCTTGAAAAAATAGCTGATTTAGCATTTTTTGAATGAGAAAAAAATCTAAATAACATTCAGTTCAAAAATGTCAAAGATGATGATGCTGCAGATATAGAAATAAAATTCAAAAAGGGAAAAGATAATAACAAAGTTGGTCAAGCAGTGAGTTATTTTAATGATAAGGGATTTATTGATCATGTAGAAATCTCAGTTTCAAAAACTTCTAACGGAACAGCATTAAACCAAACTTTGTTAGAACATATAACCAAACATGAAATAGGTCATGCGCTTGGCTTAGGTCATTCAGAATTTCCATATTCTCTAATGTCTCCAACTGTAAATGAAGTAGGTACAAAAATTTCTAAATGTGAGATCGACGCTGTAAAAGATGCTAACAATTGGAAATTTGTCAATAATGATAAAAAACCAAAGATGTTAGAACAAAGTGTATATATATGTACATAAAACATTACTTAGAATACACATTTCTGAGAGTAGAAATATGCTTGTTGCTGAGAAATTCATTAGATCTCTTGTATCCAAATATGGCAAACACAGTATTTATACTGATGGTAGTACTTGGTATCCTGAAGCCTGTAAGATACTGAAATTGAAACATTATTTACATTCATCGTTAGAGAAAAGCCTTATCGAAAGTGTAATGCAGTATTTTAAAGATAGAATTGAATCTTTTGATGACTATTATCCATGTAATAATAAAAGAGAGTTTGATAATAGTCATGTGTATAATTAGGCAGAACTATTTGTATCAATGTACAATAATACTATATAGTAGCAAAGAATAATCCTGTTCTAACAAAGGAGGTGGTAATCTCAAGTTAAGAGAGCCTTTCAATCTGCCACATAATATATAATCTTTTCAAATATTAATTTCAAATTGATAAAGTTATAGAATAAAGACTGCTGCACTTAAAACTGTTGTCCACAATCCATCTTTATGTCCTTCCGCTGATTGGGTAAAATTTTGAGATTTGTAAATTTTACCAGATAACTTCCATTCTTCTTTCTTTTCATTCCATGTCAATGAGGAATCATTTGGTAGTCCAATTGTTGTAGCTAGTATTTCCATAGCCATGTCCTCAGCATAATCACCTGCTTTTTGTGCAGTTTCTCCTGTAGAATGATGTTCTGAAAGATAACCATATTGATCATTATCTGCGGGATATGCTAAGCCTATAGAAGAGGCAATAAGTCGATTGGGTTCATTGGTTGATGATCTAGCCATTACAGCAAATGTAATTTGACCAGGCAAAAGATATTTTCGACCTTCTTGAATATTGATTATTTTACATTGTGAAGGCTTAATACTTGAAACAGTTACTAAATTTAAATCTGAGATTTTAGCATCTCTTAATGCAAGCTCAAAACTCGTTAAATAATCATTGTGTACCCCTTTACCTTTTGTAAAAAAAATTGCCTTTGGAACATAATTAAGAGGATCAGAAAATATATTTGAATCAAGAGATTTTCTATACATTAGCACAAATAGTATAAAAAAGGATATTAAGATTTTACTATTTAGATTTTTTTCCCATTCAAAAAATGCTAAATCAGCTATTTTTTCAAGATCATTATTACCATTTTTTATATTATAGGTCAATACACCATCTTTTAATTCTGATCCCCAAGTACAACAGAGATCAATCTTGTCTTTATCTAAATTTTGGGCATTTATTTCTTTATAATTTAAAATTAGAAAAACTATAATAACAACTAACAAAATGAGTAAATTTTGATAATTTATAATTTGTCTATAGTTGTCTATATAGACCTCTACAAAATATATATTCATTATTTTTATTTTGCTTACATATTATGAGATTCATCTTCTGAAAAATATAGCGTATTGTTTATATCACCAATCGTAGGTAATAAATAAAATAATTTATTAAAACAGTATTATAAGAAACTTTCAGAAAATTCGATTTGTTATTCTATATGAGATTTTATTCATAAGTCATATAAATAATCTCCTACTATATCATTCAAATGAAATATCAAAATATTATTGTCTATTTGGTAATTCCACTTGCTCTCTTGTCTATTCCGTCATTGCTAG
>JAATVJ010000237.1 GCA_014523515.1 Nitrososphaerales archaeon TH1177
AATTTTGCGCATGATATTAAACTCATGCTATCTTCCACAGTAATCGGTACTTTGTTGCCGATGACTTGACCTAATCTTATATCGTGAGCTGGTCTACTTGAATTGAAAGAATATACAAAACGTATGATATCCTTTTCTGTAACCATTCCCACAAGTATCTTGTTATCCGTTATAATCACTCGACTGATATTATATTTCATCATAACATTTCTTGCATCCAATATATTATTGCTAACATCTAACGCTATTGCATCATCAGAAACATCACCAACTGTAACCTTAGACGGATTCATAATATTTTCATAATATAATTCTTAATACATATAAGTTGTTATTTTAATTTCATTAATTCATAAACAATATCTTTGTAATTGCAGCCTCTTATATAGTAACATAAAGTAAATGTTTATAATCAAATGTATTTGATCATCATAAAAAAGTTCATTTGAAAAAAACTTTTATTGTTAAAATTTGGTCTCCTATTAATTTCTCATATAATAGAGAATTTTAATAAAACCAAATCAGTATACAAAGAAATTTAGCATTATTTTCACTTCCACATAAAGTATGAAAGTTGAATTTTCTAATTATTCTTCCATTTAGAATTAGTGATGAGATTATTTCCATTCCCATATTTTATAGATAATACCATCTTTGTCTACAGAGACTTTATGAACTCCAATTAGATTATTGAGTCGTATGGCTGGTGAAAAAAATTCCAGGCTGGCTTGGAGAGCTTTGAATTCTAATTAAAATAGGATTCGGTAACATAATATAATAATTTTTTGGCTATTATTTTATTTGATATAATTTTATTATAAATTAAGATAATTTCTATTTACCATATCAACCACTATAAAATAAAATCAAATAATTTTATACCATCTTCAAAACGAGACATTCTTCAATACTAAACCAAAATTTTCTTTTGATTAGAAAATCATTATATTTATATTTCGTATAATTTTTTTTATCAAATTATATAAATATAGTTATAGAGAGAATGGATAGATATATAGAATATTTGTAAAGAATTATTGAGACTATAAGTAAATGTTCCTATATTCTAAATCATTTGAAATATAATTTCTTTTATATTAGGACTATCAAAATTTTATTATCCAAAAATTGGTAATCTTTAAAAATAGCATGTAGATATATTTTTAATGCCTAATTATATAATTTTATACAACTGGACGGATCAAGAAATACGTAATGTAAAAGAAGTACCAAAAAATTAAGAGCTTCAAATCTGAATTGAAAAAGGTGGGTGCAAAATTAATCAATGAATACTTTACATTTGGAGAATATGATGGCATAATAATAGTTGAGGCTCCTGATGACAAGGCAATAATAAAAGTAATAATATCAACTGGAAGTCTAGGAAATATTAGAGCTAGAACGCCCAAAACATTCCCTTATGAAGAAAGCAGAGAAATATTTGAGAATTTATAAGATAATATTTTTTGAATATCACTATTTCTAAAAATAATTTAATGTTACATGAAGTATTAAGGTAAATGATGATCATAGATAATAAACTTCTTAGAGGATAGTCAACTGCTGATTTTGACACAATTTTGTAGTTCATATCTGCTAAGATAAAAGATATTTTTTAACATGGTGTGAGCCATTTTCAGTATTTTTGGTAGTACTCAACCGAGTTCATAATGGAATCAATTAAATATTATTTATAATTATATAAATATGCAATAAATGTTTTATTTTTAATAGTTTATTTCATTTCTTAAGCATTTTACTAATATGATTTAATTGACTTTAGTAGTACTATACTACTATATGCAAATTGTTTACAATGTTATTAGTATAAAATTTATTTGATATGGGCTTTATGTAATTAACAGTGAAACTAATTTCTGTAAATGTTGGATTACCACTAAAAGTTAAATTTGGAAATGAAATTGTCATTACTGGAATTTTCAAAAATCCTGTCTATAAAAGAATAAATTTAAAGAAATTAAACCTCGAAGGTGATAGACAAGCAGATCTGAGTGTACATGGTGGTCAAGATAAAGCTGTTTATTCTTATCCATCTGAATATTACGGTTTTTGGAAAAAGGAGTTTCCAGATATATCATTTAACTGGGGGATGTTTGGAGAAAATTTAACTACAGAGGATCTTTTTGAATCTAAGGTAAATATTGGAGATACATTTCAAATAGGATCTTCACAAGTAGTTGCAACTCAACCGCGTATGCCGTGCTATAAACTAGGAGTCAAGTTTGGCAGAATGGATATAATAAAAAAATTTTTAGAGAGTGGGAAATCTGGAATTTACTTTAAAGTTATCAAGGAGGGAGAAATAGGCGTTGATGATCCAATTAGGCTAATTAAGAAAGACAATAATAACGTTACAATAAAACAGATAGTAGATCTTGTTACAAAAGATAAAGAGAATACAATACTTATGGAAAAGATAGTTAAAGTTAAAGATCTTCCACAAGGCTGGAAACATTATTTTCTTGAAAAACTATCGCAATTAAAGAAATAGCAATCTGTCTATAGTGAAGAGAGTTGATTCAAACTAATTCTCCTAAAGTTTTAAGAGATAGTTTTAATAGAGCAGCCAGAAAGTTAAGAATTTCTGTAACTGATAAATGCAATATGAAATGCATTTATTGTATGCCAAATGGTAACATTAAATGGATCGATAGTAAAGAAATTCTTAATTTTAAGGAAATAATTAGAATAGTATCTATTTTTACACATTTAGGGATAACAAAAATTAGGCTTACCGGTGGAGAGCCATTACTTAGACCGTCATTAGAGAATTTAATTAGAGGCTTGATAAAGATACAAAATATCGAAACCATTAGTATGACTACTAATGGTTTTTTGTTAGAGGAAAAGATAAATCAATTAAAATCAGCAGGATTGAATTCTCTAAATATTAGTCTTGATACTTTTAGAGAAGAACGATTTAGAACTTTAAATGGCATTTCTAATTTAAATAAAGTACTTAGAGGCATTCAAAAAGCAAGCGAGTTGGGATTAAAAATAAAAATTAATACCGTAATAATTCGAAATTGGAATGATGATGAAATAATTAACTTTGTCAAGTTTGCTAAAGATACGGGATTAATTGTACGTTTTATCGAATTCATGCCCCTTGATGGATCAGGTATTTGGAATCATAATCTAGTCGTGACTAAAAAAGAAATAATAAAAATAATAGAATCTAGTTTTGGTAATGTTATTTCTTTGGATGAAAATAATTCTTGTCCTTCTGATCCGGCAACTGTATATAATTTTGACGATAGAAAAGGAAAAATTGGATTTATCCCATCAATTACGGAGCCTTTTTGTTCAAATTGTGACAGAATAAGATTGACTTCTGATGGGAGATTTCTTACTTGTCTTTTTGAAAAAGAAGGATATGATTTAAAGAAAATGATTCGAAATGCAAAGGCTACTGATCAAGAAATTATAAATTATATTGTAAATTGCTATAAAATGAAACCTGAGGGAATAGTCCAACTAATTAGAATTAATCAACTTAGACCTACCTTAAATCTTATGCATACAATAGGTGGTTGACCAAAATGAACTCATATGATGATAGAACTTTAAAGATAAAATTATTTGGAATTTTAAGAGAGAAATTGAAAAGTAATAATCTGATTATTCCTATTCAAGATAATTCTATTTCATTGAAAGATCTTGGAAAATGTCTTAAAGAATTATATCCTTCTCTCTATATGAATGATATAAACTTTGTATTTGCTGTTAATAAAGTAATATGTAATGAAAATATCAACATAACCTCGTCTGATGAAATTGCTATAATACCACCGATAAGTGGAGGATAAAAAATAGTAGAGATAAAGTTATGATTTTAATAACAAAAAATGTAATCGATCAATTACAAATTTTAGATCAAATCAAAGATGATTCTTCTGGTGCAGTTGTTTTTTTTACAGGATCTGTTAGAAATTATAACTTCAAGGGAAAAGTTGAGGGTATTTTTTATGAAGCTTATGAAGAAATGGTTGAAGAAATATTTAAAAAAATTGAAAATGAGATTTTTGAGAATTGGAATATTAAAAAATTTATTGCCATACATAGAATTGGATATCTTAAGGTTGGAGAAATAAGTGTTATAGTTGGAGTTTCATCAGAACATAGAAAAGAGGCATTTGAAGCATGTAGTTATGGAATTGATAATATTAAAAAAAGATGTCCAATTTGGAAAAAGGAAAAAATGGGATCTGGGAATTTTGAATGGGTAGAAGGTGTTATGATAAGTGAATGAAACAAATACTTACCACAAAGGAATGTTTGATGTATCCAGAAAAGGAGACACGTTAAGGTTTGCTACTGCACAAGCAATAATTAAAGTAAGTCCTGAAAGTATAGATCTAATAAAAAATAAAAAGACACCCAAAGGAGATATTATTGAAGTCGCAAAGATTTCAGCTACACTTGGAGCAAAAAAAACATGGGAATTAATACCTTATTGTCATCCTATTCCAATAGATCATATTTCAACACAACTGTTGTTATACCAATCATCTATAGAAATTAAAGTTAGTGTTAAAAGTGTATGGAAAACAGGAGTAGAAATGGAAGCATTAACTGGTTGTAGTATCGCTGCTCTTGCTGTATATGATATGCTCAAACCAATAGATGAACATTTATCAATAGAGTCAATAAAATTGTTAGATAAAACTGGAGGTAAAAGAGATTTTATTGAAAACCTTGATAAAAAAATTACTATTGCTATATTTGTTATAAGTGACTCTACTTTTAATGGTACACGAGTTGACAAATCAGGTAAAATGATCATTGATAGATTAAAAAATACTTATGCTACTAATACTGAAATTGTCGGTTATGAAATATTACCTGATAATTTAGACAAAATTAAGGCATATCTTATCAAATATTCTGATGAGAAAAAAGTAGATCTAATAATAACTTCTGGAGGTACTGGTTTTAGTAAAAGAGATGTAACTCCAGAGGCTACTAAAATGGTTATTGATAAAGAGGCAACTGGAATTTCTGAAACAATCAGATCATATGGTCAAAGGAGAACACCCTTATCAATGCTTTCAAGGGGAATATCTGGAACAAGAGATAAAACTTTAATTGTAAATCTACCTGGAAGTACTAAAGCGGTATCAGAATCGTTAGATCTTCTTTTGCCTAGCATATTTCATGTATTTAATATGTTAGGAGGGAAAGGTCATTAATG
>JAATVJ010000238.1 GCA_014523515.1 Nitrososphaerales archaeon TH1177
TACCTTTTGACGAGGGGTTAGTTAAGGATAGACATATTAATAAAGGCACCTTGAGAAGTTTCATTGAACCTTATCAGTCAGATAGAATTGAAATAAATAAAGGAATTCTCCCTATTAAAGACATTATCAATCACAAAAACGTTGTAGTCATAGATGATAGTATAATCCGAGGAACAAGTTCAGAATCTATTATTCGAACTCTAAGAAATGCTGGAGCTAACAAAATCTATATGATAGTTACCTATCCTCCTGTAAGATTTCCTTGTTATGCGGGAATTGATTTTCCCTCAATGGATGAACTATTAGCAAATCAAAAAATTTTAAAAGACGGAAAAGAAATAGAACTTAATACAAAAGTAAGTAAATTAATTGGTGCAGATGAAGTTTTTTATAATAATACTTCGAATCTTGCTAAAGCAATAGGAATCAAAGAAGAAGAATTATGTTTTACTTGTTCAACAGGAGATTATAGCCCGCTAGGAATTACCCCAAAGTTTAGAACAAGAAAAGAAGTCAAAGGGGAAGAAAATTAACTACTATAAAATTTAAAATTGTATAGAGTAAACCAATATCATCGTAGTCTGAATTTTTATGCCTTCATTAATTAAAGCTTTTGCAATTGATATTGATGGTACCTTGACTGAGAATGGTGGTGGAATTATTCATCTTCCTGCTTTGCAGAATCTCAGAACTTTAGAAAAATTAGGCTATAGAATTATTTATGTAACTGGAAGATCTTCAATTGAAGCTTATATATTAGCAGTATTTGGAGGGACGACAAAAATTGCTGTAGGAGAAAATGGTGGAGCTGTTACCATAAGCCCTACAGAGCATATTCTTCTAGGCAATAAGGAAAATTGCATTATAGGATATAATATTTTAAAGAGAAACATTCAAAATGTTAAAATGAAAAATGTTTTTGATCGTATGACAGAGATTGTCTTAGAGAGAACTTTTGATATTGATAAAGGTAAGAAAATCCTTAAAGAAAATAATTTAGATCTCGATCTACATGATAGTAAATATTCTTTTCATATTAATAATAGAGGAATCAATAAAGCCTATGGACTTGCAAAAGCATTAGATATTTTAAAAATAAAACCTTCTGAAACAGTAACAATTGGGGATAGTGAAACTGATATTCCTTTGTTTGAATTCTGTGGTTTTAGTATTGCGTTAAATCATTCTGATAAAAATGTAAAATCAAAAGCCACCTATGTTGTCTCCGGAAAAGAGGGAAAAGGCTTAGTCGAGGCATTAGATTATATTGCGCTCAATTTTTTTGGTAAAAATGCTATCAAATGAGCCTAAAAGAGGTAATCAATGAAATCAGAAAAATAGTTAATAGATCACTTTTAGATTTAAAATATGATCCCATTAACTATGATGTATCCGAACCTCCAAAATCTGAATTTGGTGATTTAACAACAAATATTGCTTTTTTACTTGGTAAGAAAAATCATAAAAAACCTTATGAAATTGCTAAAGAGCTTGTTTATAATTCTATTAATATTCAATTAAAAAAAATAGGTAAAGATTCATTAATATTAAATGCAGAGCCTCATCCGTCAGGACACATTAATTTTAATATTAATTTTACAAATTTCAATAAATTCATATTAGAAATTGTTAAAAAAGATAATCTCTCGTTTCCAGATATAGGAAAAAATAGCAAAATAACCATCGAACACACAAGTGTAAATCCTAATAAAGCGTTACATATTGGACATCTTAGAAATGTTGTATTAGGTGATTCATTATACAGGTTATTTAAATTAACTAATCATGAAATTATTGTATTAAATTATATAGATGATTCTGGAGTTCAAGTTGCAGATCTCATTGTAGCATTTAAATTTGCTGGTTTTAATTCTGAAAATATTGATGACTCTATTAAATTTGACCAATATTGTGGTGATATATATGTTAAAATGAATGAATTGTATAATACAAACTTGGATTTAATTGAAAAAAGAAAATTTGTTATCAAAGAGATTGAAAAAGGAGATACAGACATAGCAAAATTCACAAATATTATAGTCGAGAAAATTGTTAAACAGCAACTTTTAACTTGTTGGAGAATCAAAGCTAGGTATGATTTACTTGTTATGGAATCACAAATTTTATTATCAAAACTTTGGAAAAATACATTTAATCTTTTAAAAGACAATAATACTATCAATTTTTCAAATGAAGGTAAAAATATCAATTGTTGGGTAATTAAAGATGAAAATAATGAAGAAAAGGTTGTAGTAAGAAGTGATCGAACTGTTACTTATATTGCAAAAGATATCTCTTTTGCAGTATGGAAATTAAAACTAGTGGAAGATCCCTTTACCTATAAAAAATTCTCTATACAGTGGGATAAGTCTATCCTATGGAAAACTATGTTAAAATCAGAAAGTGAAGATGATCTCCTTAACAATGATAAGTTATTTGCTATTGAACAAAAACCTACTATAGTTATAACAATAATAGATTCAAGACAAGCACGATTACAAAAAATTATTTCAAATATTATAGAGAAGATCGATGATACTAATAATAATAATAAAAAATATACATATTTGGGTTATGAGACTGTTGCACTTAGTAATGAGACAGTTCAATCTATTGGATTTGAATTAGGAAAAATAAATAAGAAAATTATTCATATGTCAGGTAGGAAAGGAATATTTATAAATGCAGATATTATTTTGGATGAATTATACAAAAAAGCTTATTCAGAAGTCAAAAAACGAAATCCTAATTGGGATGACTCTATTATAAATAAAATTGCTGAAGGAATTGCAATTTCAGCAATTAGATATAATCTTATAAAATACGATTTAGATAAGATGATAACTTTTGATATGAAAGAAGCACTTAATCTTGAGGGAGATACTTCATTATATTTACAGTATTCATTTGCTCGTGCTATCAGAATTTTAGAAAAGGGTAATGAGTTCTTACCACAATTCGTCCTGGGTAAAACAAATACAGATATTAAACTTGATGTCTTGAATCACAAAACTGAAATTGATCTTATTAAAGAAATATCAAAGTTTAATATAGTTATAGAAGAAGCAGTATATACATTAAATCCAAAGGTTATAGCAAAATATGCAAATAAATTATCTACTAAATTTAATTCTTTTTATGAAAGCTTACCTGTTCTCTGTGATGATTCCTTCTTAAAAGTCAGTAGACTACTAGTTGTAAAAGTATTTGTAATTGTGTTAACGAATCTTTTTGATTTATTGGGAATA
>JAATVJ010000239.1 GCA_014523515.1 Nitrososphaerales archaeon TH1177
GGCTGCCTACTCTAATAGCAAGTATATTGCTTCATCATATGCTTCTATATTTGAAAGTCTTTGGATACAAGCAGAATTGTATGAGCAACTTAAAGAAGCAAACAACCAATTAAAAGTTCATGACAAAATGCAAAAAGACTTTATCAATGTAGCAGCTCATGAACTCCGTACGCCTATTCAACCAATACTTGGCTTAACTGAAATTGTTTGCTCTAAAATTAAAAATACTGAACAACGTGAATTACTAGATACTGTAGTTAGAAATGCAAAACGATTGCAGCGCCTTGCAGATGATATAATAGATGTTACAAAAATTGAAAGTCAGTCACTAAAGCTAAACAAAGAAATATTTGATCTTAATGAAGTTATATCAAATATTATAGATGATTATAAATCTCTTATTTTAAATGGCAATGATAAGGTCAAGTTAAATTTTAAACCATTTAAAGAGACTTTGTTAATAGAAGCTGATAAAGAAAGAATTTCTGAAGTAGTTTCCAACCTTCTAAATAATGCTATTAAATTTACTAAAGATGGCGAAGTATTTGTTTCTGTTGAAAAGAAAGAAGATAATAATAATAATAATTATGCAATAGTGACTGTTAGAGATACTGGTACAGGTGTAGATCCAGAAATATTGCCTAATCTATTTTCAAAGTTTATTACAAAATCTTTTGAAGGAATAGGTTTACGCTTGTATATCTCTAAAAATATAGTGGATGCTCATCGCGGTAAAATATTGGGAAAGAACAATGATAATGGAATAGGTGCAGAATTTGGATTTACTCTTCCACTAAAAGATACTAAAACATTACAAGATAAAAGTCATAATACATCTTTTAATAATATATCAAGTTAGAGAAATTTCTTTCTCACTTGTTGTTTTGGATGTGAAGTTCTGATTCTAATTTATTTTTTTACAAGTTGATAGATTTGAACCCAAGATTTAATGGGGTCGGCCGGATTTGAACCGACGATCTCCAGCGCCCGAGGCTGGAATCATGCCAAACTAGACCACAACCCCACTCCTCTTCTGTTACATTCTTTCTTTATTCAGATTTAAAATTTTATAATTCAATTATAATGACATCAAATATAATATATGGATATTGCTAACTATTATTGATTCTAACGAATAATAAATAGTATGATATCTTAATTGTTGCTGATATCAGATCATAATTTAATATTAGAATAGATGTCTTCAATATTCCATAACTGGTGGTGGTTATTTTTATCTACTTTGTGTATCACTTTTTCATATATTAATTCTTGAACTATCATTGCTGAAAGGGGCAAAGCCCCTGTTGCACCTGGAGAATTGTAATTTAGAATATGCATTGATAAAGAGTTTTTTAACAATAGCGTATCAGGAATAAAGTTACCTTTATCATCTATTAATAAAGATCTAATTCCCGAAGTCCCTCTTGTATTAAATTTTTTTGTATCTAAAGCAGGTAAGAAATGTTTTACCCTCTGAATCATTATATGTTTTGAAAAGGAACTAGCAATTTCATTGGTTAATAGTGATAAGAATTCTCTATTGTATAATAATGACCATAATCCTTTTTTTACAAAAATTTCTTTTGTTTTAGGAATAAAGTTTCTCAAGTTGTCTATAAAATTATATGAATATGGTCCAAATACAGGAACTGCATTAGGTCCTATTTCACAGTGCCCATCTGCTTTTACAATCCAATGAGGATCTAAAAATGGGAAATTCTTTTGTTTTGGAATTGAGTAAATACTATGAGATGTGAGTTTTTCATATTCTTTTGGAGCCAGCCAATATTCTCCTCTAAAGTGTAAATCAATTAAACCTAAACCAATCCCAAATTGACGGGCAATATCAAGTGAATTTCCACCAGCCGTATTGATAACATATTTTGAATCAATAATTTTTTTCTCTCCATTTTTTGTAATTATTTCTATGATGCAATTATTATCTTTTTTAGTTTCAATTCTTGTAACACGATGTAAATTTAGAATTTTTCCTCCATTTGCTAGGTAATCACTTTTTAAACTATTTGATAGTATTCGATAGTCGACACTTGCATCTCTTTTACAATAGATTGATCCATTACATCTAATATTTGGTTCAATCTTTTTTGTTTCTTCTTTATTTAACAAAAGAATGTCTTTTTCTTCTAATCCATTTTTTATTCCCCATTCAAAATATTTTTTCAAAACCAAAATATCTTTTTCTTCTTTTGCTATTTCTATAACTCCATCTTGTTTGAAGTGAATTCCTTTTAGATTAGAATATGTTTCCCACATACTATATCCTAAAAAAGCTATTCTCGCAAAAATTTTTTTTGTTATAGGATCATATAAGAAAGGAGCATGTACTTTCCCTGTATTTCTAGAACTAGTATGACTAGATATATTTTTTTCTTGTTCTATCAGCAAAACATTTGCATCAGAATTTAAGGTTAAAAAATAACCTATTGATATTCCTAATATACCTCCACCCACTATGACAATGTCAAATTTCTTATCCTGCACCTTTATTATTATAATAATAATAAGAATATAATATTATTTCATTGAACTTGATAAAATAGTAATATTTTTCTTGCGATGGGATACTTCTATATTTCATTATATTATTATATGATTAATAAAATATCACAAAAAAGATTTTATAAATGCTTCAAAATAGTATATATAGATATATTATTTCCTTATATCTACTTGAAGAGTATTCCCAACTTGAGGATTGCCCATCATTTCATATCTTCTCTTGGGCATAGTAATTTGTATTAGTGTTTTGGGATATGTTTTGATAACAGTTTGTGGTTGTGATCTTAGGATTGCTTCCAGCAAAGGTTTGATTTGTTGTTTTACTTCATCATCTGTTACAGTTCTATCTACTGCTTCTAATATCATTTGTTGTTGTGATACTGTTTCCAGTTCCACATCTTCACTCAAAGAAAGAGTAACACTTGAACCGTTATCTACTAATTGTTTGATTTTGTAAATTGTTGTTGTTGTTGACGCTGTAGTTGTTGTAGAATCCTCCACATTATTCTATTTAATTTCTCCAGATATATAATTTTATTATATTAATGAATAACAAAAGAATCTAGAAAGTTGCAAACAAAAAAGTAAATGAAGTATCTATGATGATATTTTTTAACTTATTAGACGGAATACATAATTCCGCCAGATACAATTGGTACCTGTTCTACTTTTGCAACTTCTTTTATTCTAGCTATTATAGCATTAAACCATAAACTATCAATTCCCTGACTCCATATCGTGATCTTCTTGTAATCTCTTTTTACTCCATCATGAAAATATCCAGCACAGTCTTCAGAAGTCATATTACAATACTTTTGGCTAACTTCTTCTATGATCTCAGAAGCTTCTGATGGTAAATATAAAATTGTTAATGTTGGGAATGGAATAGTATCGTTTGAAGTTTCTACTGAGCCACTTTTTTCAGTCATTTTTAGTAAAATAAAATATATCCTGTAATAAGAAAATTTCGAATAATTATAGGAAATCTATTAGCGAAAGAATGGAGATATATATATGTAGTATTGAATATCTATCTTTCTATCTATCTTTTTCCATTAACTTCAGAGAGTATATTTTCAAAATGTAATCTAGTTCTTATTTTTTTATAATTTCTTAATTGATTTAATAAAAGATCGTAACTCTTTATTTTTATGTACTGAGAAATTTTTTTTGAAACTGCACCACTCAAAAGTAAAGCTTGAGTCACAGATGTAACATTAGATGGCTTTCTTTTAGTAGATGAGCTTTCAAAATCTATTATTGATATTTGATTTTTATTAGAAATCATTATGTGATTATCAATTCTAGTTAGTTCCCCATGATCTAGATTGAGATTATCCAATGTATAACATTGCTCCAATATCTCATTAACTATCTGTACCACTCTTTTTTTATTGAGATCTGTTAAGTTAGAATGATCAACAAGCCAGTCAAAAATACCTTTACCTTTTATAAATTCCATTAGTATAAGATCTTGGGTATTTTCCAGAATTTTAGGGCCTATTCCAACTAGGTTAGTTAATTTTTGATTATTTACCTCAGTCAAACAGTCCTTCCTCCTAGAGTCTAGTCGTCTTATCTTTAACGCAAAATTTTTTCCAGAATGTGTGTTTACTTTTAAAACTATTCCTGAATGGCCTTTTCCAAGAATTTTTAATTCATATAGTTGAGTAAAACCTTCTAAAATAACATCTTTAACACCCATTTTTTCCAAATCTAGTATCCTTTTTCTATATTCATCTGAATTGAATTTAGGGTAAGAAATTAAATTGGATATTAGAGGTGACCTAACTTCTACTTTCAAATAACATCATATCTTTAAATAGAAAATCGTGTATTTGCCTCTTCGTATCTGTATTTCGTACTCTAACCTTGTTTATTGTATAAATTTTAAACCCTTTGTCTAAATCATTGACTAACCCCTTTGGGATTCCAATTTCACTCCCCTTTTTAATTTTAATAGAATGATCTAAAAATTGGATTGCATCCCTGATTTTCATTTTTATCAGACAAGATACTTTCATATCTTCTCCTATCCATAGCATTGGTGATTTTTCTTTATTTTTTTTTATAAACTGGAGAACTTCTTTTTCCATAAAAATACTAGGGCCACCTTTTTCAAAAAAAGGTGAAAGCTTTATAAATTTTAATAGAAATATTAATTTTGCAGAATTTGTATTATTATCAATATAGCATTCACTCTTTATTATAGTATACTCATTATCGGTGAAATGACGCGAGATAGATTTGGTTAATTTTTTTAACTGACCCCATATTATATCGGAGCTTCTATTTCTATAATTAAATTCTAAAACTACAATATTTGGCAATAGTTCTTCAACATTTTCAAGTTGATTATCTATATTTTTCATCATATTTTTTTTCTTATTTATGTTAAAAAAATTTATAGATGGATTTGCTAGAAATGTTCTTGCTCCAAAAATAAATCTTGATAGGCTTTCTGAAGAAATTGCTGTTCCCAGGTTTCTATTTGGATCTATAGGATCAATTATTATTATTGGACTTTCAAATTTTTTATAAATATTTTCATTGGAAATATCCTCTATAGCAATTATTTCGCCTTTCTTTTTCAATGTTGCGATATTTTTCATCACATTTTTAAAATTTCCATATTTTAATACTAATACTTCAGTAACATATCCACTAAATCCAGCAGTTGACAATTCGGCACCATAAATCCCAATTCCTTTTAAAAATGATTTTAATATTCGAATCTGATTTTTTTGATCAGGTTTAAGCATCTTCTGCATATATTCTGTATGGTATTGTGACCTGTCTGCAGCACTTTTCCATAATCCTTTCTCTACATTATAGCAAGGAACTATGTTTAACCTAATCTGTTCCCTGTTGTTATTCTTCTTATTTATATATGCAAAACCTTCCACATATGGATGTTCAGAATAACGTGTAATAGGATTGTACTTTTTTAAGGCCTTAAATCCAACATCTAGTGCTATTTGCTCAAAATCTTGTTCATTTACATTTTTATCAATTAAAATGAAAATATCAATATCCATATCTTTTTTTAAATTAGTATCTTTTGCAAAAGATCCTCCAGTTTTGACCTCTACTATTTGCGGAATTTTGTAGCTTTTAATTTTATCTTGTATTTCCTCTTCTATTGATTTCACATTCTGTAAATCTTTATTGGATGGTTGAATCAAGTCTAAAACTATAGATGTTATTTTGTCAATTTCAATATCCTTGGCTTGATATTCTATTTTATTATCTTTTTTTTTACTCATTTCTAATTCATTTAATTATTTTGCAAAAATTGTTAAAATATTAGAGTAAACAGGTCCAGAGGAAAATAATTCACTTTTTTTGATATGAATTTTATCAATTATGTCAGAAAAATCAATGGAAACATCATTATTGTATTTGTTTAAATATTGTTCTAAATTTGCAATGGGCCTTTTTACACGAAATATTGTCAAATGAGGTTTAAATTGTTTATCTGGTCTCAAATCAATTTGTTCCATTTTGAACTTTACTAATTCAAAGAGTGAATTTAATTCCATTTCGCTTTTATCATCTATGCCAATCCAAATAACTTTTGGATATTTAAAAGACTGAAAGGCCCCTATTTTTCTATAGTTTATATCAAATCTTTCAAATACTATCTCATTCATTTTATTTGTAATTAATTCTAGCTGTTTACTCTCAATTTCTCCAAAGAAAAATAATGTAAAATGAAGGTTTTCGATGTTGATTGGCCTTAGCACACTATTAAAATTAGGAAAGGATTTTAAGATATTTTGCTGTAGGTTAGATATTTTTTCTTTATTGTTACAGTCTACAGCAATAAACGTTCTCATTAATGAAAATTGTTATTTAAAAAAATATATAATCATATCTTTAAGATTATATTATAAGGAACTACAAATTTCTTTTAAATTTTATTCTTAAAAAATATTTCAATGTAAATAAATATGCACCTATAAATTATTACACAATTATATTTTTATTTTAACAAAACAAAAGTCTCAATAAATTTCTTTTAGATTTGTAAGGTAACAAAATTCGTTGGTTTTACATCATTAGAGTCGATGTTTATTGTCAAACTACATTCTTCGTTCCAATACTAGTGCTTCAACTTTTTCCTTTAAATTTTTAAGGAAAATTGGTTTGTAAATTACGTATTTTTCAATATTTGGATTTTTTTCTTTTAGTTGGGCCAAAAAAGAAGTATCAGCAGTAATCAAACAGATACTCACTTCATCATCAATTTTTTTTAATGCTTGAAACATGGTAATACCATCTCTCTGTGGCATTTTCAAATCAAGCAGAATCAAATCATATTTACCTTTCTTAAAGTAATATAACGCATCTATTGGGTTTGTATAAGCATCTACTTGAAAACCATAATGTTCTAAATATATTTTAAATAGATTATTGATATCTGGGTCATCATCTATTATCAATATTCTTGCTTTAGACATGATAACTATTAGCTATTCTCCTCGTTTCCCTTAGCCTAATAAAACAAGGTCAATATCCTATATCACTATTAAGTATCAATTTTTGGTATCAAGTAACTGAAAATTATATGAAATTTTTAATATTAATATAAATCTGGATTTTATGTTAAGAATAATATATCAATTGTTATCTTAATCATGATTCACTAGATAGTACTTTAATTTTAATTTTGATTTCCAACCTTAATAGAGATAGGTAGGATTTTCAATCATTTTATTTATTTAAAGTTATCCAAAATAAATCATAATCCTGATTATAATAATAATAATAAAAACAGTGTTATCTCTCTTTTTAGGTCATAATTTTTTCAAATACTTTATCAATTTCATCTATTGATTGAATATCAATCTCTTTATAGTTATCTCTAAGAATATTTTCAGTTATTGTTTTTACAAATGTTGTCATTCCTTCTTTTTTGTCTTTGTTTTCATTTTTTTCTTCATTACTATTATTATTATTATTTTCTTTTCCTTCTTCCTTTTTCTCTTTTAAAATAGGTCCTAAAACATCTAATGTATCACTAATATCATGAATAAGTGATAATTTAATGGAAGTCTGTTCCATCACTTTTTTGGACGTTTCTAAAGTATTCAAATCTTTTCTAATCTTGGTTAATTCATTAAAATATTGTTTTGAATCTTTTTGTCTTCTTTTTTTTAAGGATTCTAAAATTTGATTCAAAATTATTTTCTCTTTTTGTTTTAATAACGGATGTGCTTTATTTATTTGAGTGATTCTTTCAGGAAAGTCAACAATTGAAAATATATTTTTATTGTATTCATTAGAACTATCCATAGGATTTAGGTTAACTTCTTCTTCTTCTTGTAATGCTATTTCTTTTTCTTCTTCTACTTTCCCTTTGCTATTTTTTTTTGTATTTTTGTTCTTTTCATTATATTTGAACCTGAAAAAATTCCACACACTATCTTAACTAAACTTAAATTTAATAATATCTTTGTTTGAATCTGTGAATTAAAAATTTATTTTTATTGACCCTGATTGTAAATATTAAGTAAGTTACTAAAATTTAAGGGTTCATAAGGTCCAGACTATAAATTTAAATTTAAATAATTGAGTTCTTCTTTTTGATTATCATGTGGAAAGTATTGATGCCGAAAAAAATAGTTTTCGGAGAAAATGCTGCAAAAGAATTTGATTATCCAAAAAATTCTTTAATAATTACTACGACAACACCAGAAGTCTATAACAAATGGATTGAATATATGGGAATAACAAATTATGAAATCTATGACAAAGCTACACCTGATCCTGCTATAGAAACAGTAGAACAAATACAAAAGGAGTTTGAGGGCAAGAATATTTCTACTTATATCGGTCTAGGAGGAGGTAGCTCACTGGATATCTGTAAATATTTAAGCAAAATAACTGGTATTCCTAAAATACTTATTCCAACAACTTTTGGAACAGGAGCCGAAATGACAACCTATGCAGTTATCAGCTTTGAGCACAAGAAAAAATTGTTACAAGATGAGGCTTTTTTGGCTGATGCAGCCATTGTAGATCCTTATTTTCTACCTGGTACCCCGTTTAATATAATGCGAAATTCTGCTTGTGATGCAGCTGCCCAAGCGTCAGAAGGATACGATAGTAAAATTGGCAATCCTTTTACTAGGTTCTTTTGTAAAGAAGCATTTGATATATTGGAAGATGCTATAATAAATGATAAACATGAGCTACTTCCATATGGTGCAATGTTATCTGGAATCGGCTTTGGAAATTCATCTACTACTTTAGGACATGCTCTATCCTATGTATTTTCCAATGAAGGTGTTCCACATGGATATTCACTATCTTCTTGCACAACAGTAGCACACAAATTTAATGAGTCTATATTTTATGAAAGGTTTAAGAGAATCTGTCAAAAATTGAAATTTGAACCATTGAAATTGAAACAACCATTAGATGAAGCTGCAGATGTAATAATGCCTGACAGAGGTCATTTAGACAATAATCCAAAAGAAGTCACTAAAGAAGACATAATCAAGTGTTTGGACGAAATAGTAAATGGTAATCCTCTTGCATAAACTTAATCCTAAAAACAAATAACTTTATACATTTTTGAATAGAGAATATTATTAGTTTATGGTAAGTTGGCATAACAATAATTTGCTTAATATAAGAAACCTTTAAATTCACTTTATTGAATATCACCATAAGATAGGATAATGACTACCATCAGCAAGTCTATGACAATTAACTCTCCTGTTAGTGAAGTTTTTACATATTTTGCAAGACCTGAACATATGGCCGATCAATTTCCAGAAAATATGGGTCTTAATATTATTCCAATTGAAGTCAAAAATGGTTTTGGCGTAGGAACTATTTTTAGAATCAGTGGTGATTTTGACGGAAAAAGATTAGAATGGGATTGTGAAACTATTGACTATATTCCTCATAGAAAAATTGTAGCAAAAATGATCGAAGGACCTTTCAAAAGATGGCAAATTGAAGTCGAATTTGAAGAAATAGACGAAAAATCTACCAAGACTGGAATTTCAGTAGATTATGATATGCCAATGGGACCTTTAGGGGGATTTATTGACAAGGTAAAACTAAAGAAAATAGCAGAAAGAGGAATCGAAAATGGACTTTATAGAGTTAAAGCTTTACTTGA
>JAATVJ010000240.1 GCA_014523515.1 Nitrososphaerales archaeon TH1177
CCATGTAAGAGCCTCATTAATTGGAGATAGTTTGACAATATTTATTATTGTATTAATTATGTTTAGAAATGTGGTAATTAATTGTATTCTAAATATGAACACAAAAGAAGAGAAAGAAAAATTGTAGGCTAAATGATTGAAGGTGATTAGTGACGACTAATTATTATTAAATCTTTAAAAGTTTCTCTGGATATTTATATTGCAAAAAAAATCTATTTCTCATAACTAACACTACCCTCTCTCCCTGATCAATTAGTACTATATCATTAATTAGGTATTGAAAATTTAATTTAATTAAATGAATTCATGGTATACAAAATCAGCACCTATTCTTAGTACTAAAGAAAGTAAATCCATTCTTCATAATTTTTTTGTATATGGAAATGAAGGTCTAACTATTAATCCTTATAATGGTTGTCAACATCGCTGTGGTTATTGTTATGCTACATATGAATGGTCACCGGAATTTTATGATCATATATATGCAAAAATTAATGCTTCCGAGTTATTAATGGAACAGATACAGTCTTGGAAAAAAAATGAAATTAATCCTGTAATGATAGCATCTGCAACCGATGCATATCAAGTGGCTGAGCTAAAATATTCTATTACTAAAAAATGCGTGGAGGTTCTACAAAGTTTTGAGATTCCGTATTTTATTTTTACTAAATCTGTTGTAATTGAAAGAGATTTGGAATTACACAAACGCTATTCCGATAATTGTTTCATTGTATGGTCAATTACTACAAACAAAGAGAATTTAAAAAGAATAATTGAACCAGGTACACCAACCTCAAAATCAGTTTTCCGGATAATAGAAAAATTTTCCACAGCTGGTATAAATTGTGTTATTAATATCGATCCTGTTCTTCCGCTAATAACTGACTCCCGAAAAGATATTTCAAGTATAATTGATGCTGCCAATGATATTGGAGTTAAATATATCAGTGGCGCAATTTTAAGAATAAGATATGATATCTGGGAAAGGATAAAATATATTTTACAAATATTAAATATAGAAAATTCTATAAAAAATTATGAAAAAATATTTAAATTTAAAGATCCCATAAACTCAAAAAAAAATCTAATTGCTGGAAGGGAATATTCAGAAATGATAATGAAATATTTAAGGCATGAAGTCGATAAAAGAAAAATAAAATTTGGATTTCCACTGTTAAATGTTAAGAAAATACCTTTTACAAAAAGTAAAAAAGATATGATAACATTACTAGATTTTATAAAATAAATTGTGTATCATTAAAATATTATAAATAAAATAAAATAATATACTTAAAAGTTTAATCTCATCTAAAATTAGAAAAAATAAAATATTGCATTCTCTTGTCGTACAATATGGGATTCTTAAAGGTTAGAAATTATATTATTGTTATATCTTTATTATTTATCCTGACAAATAGTTCTGCAAATATGTTCAATTATGTCTATGGAATTTTTCATTCTGGAAAACAACAAGAAAATTTTATACCATATGAAAATACAAAACTAAAGATAAGTATCCAATATCCTTCAAATTGGCAAAAAGAAGAACGTCTTAATGATTTCGTTACTTTTGTTGCTCCTATTGAAGATACAAGCCAGTATAGATATCCTGCAGGATTAGGAATATCTTCAATGAGTTTGAGTAATATATCACTAAATACAATAAAAAACGTTCATATAAAAAATATGACAGATAATTTTAAAGATTTCCAATTAATCGAATCCTCTGATATAGTTCTTACAGATAAAAGACCTGCAAAAAAAATAGTCTTTACTGCAATGGATGGTGAAGAAAAAAGACAGTCTCTTCAACTTATAACTAAAAATAATGACAAGATATATCTATTTACTTATAAAGCAGATGTCGATCAATTTGACAAATATCTTCCAATAATACAAACAATGCTTAATTCATTAATCTTTCTCAAATAGTTTCTTAAATGCTCCCTTATCTATTATTAAATTAGTTTATAATAGAGCATATTCTTTTTTTTATATAAATGACTATTTCGAAATTAAAATAGTTTCTCCAAATTATATCCTTATTATATCTTAAAAATAGGTTTTATTTGATTAAAAGAAATGAAATTACTATGCAATCGATGAATTTATCCTTGCCTAAATTAAATTATTTTTTTAATATTAATAATCTTATGGTACTTTCAATGAATGTACATTATTATTTTTTATATTAGATTGAATACTATTAGTAAATTAATATCAAAGATAATTTATTTAATATCATTATTATTGATAAATAATAGTTTTACTTTATTGTGATTATAATGTATATTATTTCCATATCTATACTCTAATATTGATTAAAAGAAATTATCAATATTATTCTAAAATTAGAAATTCGTTATAATATATAAAGAATTTAGTAAAAAGCATAATATAGACTATAGAAAATATGTTTTAAATATATAATCCATATTTCCATTGCGCCTTTTCCATATCTATTAGAAAGGAAATTAATATATCTTCTAAAATTTTACAGATAATTTCTCCTTTTTTTACTGAAGCATTTTTTGCAGATCCTGTAGCACCGGTTTTAGTAAGTTCATCCATTGTCCAATATATTCTGAGATGCTTTGGTAGATTAGGAATTGTATCTTCTGGAATATTATTTTTATCAACTAATTCTGGTCTAATCATCATCAGGGCGGAAGTTTCAGCTTCACCACCATGACCGAGTCCATACCATATATCAAAGGTATTAGGTAAAAGTTTTCCAATTAATTCCCACCACGATTCTAAACATGCTATAGTAATATTTGTATATTTATCTTTTATATTTCGAGAAGCAATTTCTATTGGGGCAATATTTCCATCGTGACCATTTATAATTAAAATTTTGTGTATGCCATTATTATATATGCTATCTAATATATTTTCAATTATACTTATTACAGTATTTGCATCTAAACTAATAGTCATAAAAAATTTTTTATGATGACTACTAACACCATATGGAACGGGAGGGAGAATTACCAAATTTTTAATTTTAATAGCTACTCTTTTTGCCAATTCTAAAGGGAAAATAAAATCTGATCCAAAAGGTAAGTGGTCCCCATGATTTTCACAAGCTCCTAAAATTAATAATGCAATAGTTTCATCATTTACCTTTTCTTTAATTTGATGACCATTCATATCTTCAATTAAAAAAGATTCATTGCCTTTCATTATTCCATTTATGTTTTTTCAAATATTTTTTCTTATTGATTGTTAATTATAACA
>JAATVJ010000241.1 GCA_014523515.1 Nitrososphaerales archaeon TH1177
AATGTTCATAGAATGGTTAATTTGGTCATTATGCTGATTATGTTTTCTACATAGCCGAAAGATTTAAATCCTTCAAATAGAGGCACATCATATGGAAGATGCGTTGAAAAGAAAAATAGCATCAGTATCAATAACCATATCTGTACTATCACTAACAGCTGTTTTTTTGTACATAGGTAACAATGACATTAATAGACACGCTATTGCTCAACTAACAACAGAAAATTCTTTTACTAACAATACAGAAACTATAGAGGAGCTTGACAAGCTTTTAGGCAACAATACAGCTATTATATTAAGTGATACTCACATTTCTAATCCAAAAAATACATTGCTAGATAGTATAAACATTAACATTAAAGAAGATTGTATGAAATTACCAAATTCTGAACATATGTATTGCCCTTGATCCTGACATAATTCTTTATTTTTATTTTTTTATTTTTATTTTTTCAGATATTCACTAATTTTTATATTCACTCTTTTTAATGACATTTAATAATTTTAACATAACATAATTATCTCAAATTAGTAATTGAATACTGAAATTGTGTTAATTCAACTCCCGAAGAAATGATAGGTTGACAAAGTTTGAATTATTTCTATATAAAATATAATCTGCATTATCAATTATTTATTAAAATTTGAAGACTGATATTGCTTAAAGTCAAAGATTCAAAATTGTGATATTTATAATATTATTCCATAATCTTCTAAAGATTATTTTTCATTTATTATGATTGTTATATAATTTATAAAACACACAAGGGCAGTTTATATCAGTAAATAAACTACAAATCCTATTCCTAAGAGTTACAAGCCTAACCCTAAAGCAGCACAAGCATTACAGGAAGGACTTGGAGGACAATTAGAGAAATGAGAACCATGATGCAAGATCTATTGAGATCAATTGTAGCAGAAGAGATGGGTAATGTTGAATTGGTTGCCAATACAATAAATGTCATACTAGAAGGTTCTTCACAACAGAAAGAACCTACCGAACTCCCACTCTCTGGGGCACTTGATTCCCCAAACATACATCATTTTCTAGTTGCTGGACAAAGTTCTAGACCGGTATATACTGCTGGTAATCCATGGTCTGCAACTTATGTGTATGACAGTGGAAATTTAGTCTTAAACATGCTTTATAATTAATGTTAGAGGCAACAGGTAGACTTCAAAAATGTAGATTATACCAGATGAGTGACAATAAAGCATATAGGGCAACTGTTTTCTATTTAATTGTAAGAGATTTAGCTCATGAAAAAGTATTTGCCAAAGCATTAGAAACATTAGGAGTTGAATGGAACAAAACATTACCTATTCCAAAAGTCGATACTTCAAAAATGCCTGAGGTAAGAGAATTGGAAGAACTGATTGAAGAATTTGCAGAAAATGAAGGATTTGACGTCGAGAATATTAATTCTGTTTCTGAAGAAACTACCCAAAAAATATCAAAAATTATGGAAACCTATTTAGGAGAACAACCTGATACACAAGAGGCTTTAGAATTTATATGCTTGGCTGAAGGTGCTGAAGTTACTCATTATGAAGTTCTTGTGTCTGTTGCAAAAGAAGTAAAAAACGGGAAATTTGGAACTCAAGTTAGAAAGATATTGAAAGAAGAACATAATTATTTAGAAGTATGTACAAAATTAGCAAAACAGAATGTTAATAAAGAATAGCAACGTCTATGGGTAGAATTGTCAAGAAGTTAAAGAATGAGAATTATAGTATTGACTTAACGTAATATCGCAAATTCTAGATTGTTTTGTTTATTTGATAGCCTATTTGCAGATAAATTGTTTTATAAAAAGAAGCACAATAAATGTTGCCTTCTGCAGAAAATGGTGTACCGGGTTTCGGTCCCGTTCCCCGAGACACTATTATGGTAGAGAGGAAAGGCCAAATACGGGACTGGCCGAAATAAGCCTCTTACCTGCAGAAGGTAACTGGATAAAAATTATTAAAGATAACCTAAATTAGTATTGTAACAAATGCTTGGACACCATGCCCGAACGAAGGTTATAGGCATCTATTACACCCAACAATATTTGCTCCATTAACACATGGCCAAATCCTAAAATCTGCAGCGTAACTATCAACACAACAACAATTTCTTCCAATGCCTCATTACAACATAGAACAAAAGCAACAGAGCAGATATACTAATAAGCAATAGCACAAAACTACTTAACCTTCTTTTTTTACATTTCATTATTTAAAATTTTTAACTTTAAGAAAAGTAAAATACTAAATCCAGCAAATGTAAAGTTTTAGTGTTTTCTATATTGATTTTAGTTTATTAAGAGACAAATTTTGTAACAATAGGTACTTAATCCATGTTATATTTTTAATGATATATATTGAAAACTTACCTTTGGGCTTATAATACTAATAAAATATAATGCCACTAAATATCAATGGTAAATACTAATAGAATTATTTCATCTACTACTATTGTTGTTGCTTTAATTGCAATTATAATGGTAGTTACCAGTACTAGTAGTGGCGGACAGTTTTTTACTTTTAGTCAGATAGCATATGGTCAGTCTAGTGCGAATACTACTACAACAGGTAATACATCAAACAATTCTACTGCGCTTCCTGTTGTTTTAATACATAGCTATATGGTAGATGCTACTGTTTGGAATGAATGGGTAGATTTGCTCAAAAAAGATGGCATCTCTGTATATCCTATAACTTTTAAACAATCAGATGATAAATGTGGATCAGCTGCAGAACATGCAAAAGAATTATCCAATATAATTGGACAAATCAAAGATGAAACAGGACAAAACAAGGTGAACATAGTGGGTCACAGCAAAGGAGGATTGGATGCAAGAGTATACTTGGCTAACAATACAAAGGATGTTGCAAATCTTGTAATGATTGGAACACCAAATGCAGGCTCTCCGCTAGCAGAGTCAAGTGAAATTTGTACTCCTGCTGTATATGATCTAAGACCTGGTGCAGCAGCTACCGAAGTAAAAATGAATCCAAACACAAAATACTATACTATTGCAGGTGATTGGAATCCTGAATCAGGAAACTGTCAGCTAACACCGTTCCTACCTATGGAACAATCAGGATTCTCTAGCCTTCCCAAACCTAATGATGGAATGGTACCTTTATCAAGTGTAGAATCACAAGATTATTTTATTAATCTTGGACACAGCAAAAGCTGTCATTCTAATCTAATGAGCGAGTATGAATATGGATTGGCAAAAGGAGTACTCTTTGAAGATAGTAGTAGTAATCAAACAGGATCTCAACAACAACAATCACAACAACAACAACCTTCACCACAACAACAAAGAAATCAGGATTCAGGTATATCTTTAGACTTGACTACACCTACAACTGGTAATTTGTATGGTGGAGACAAAAAAGGTAGCTTTGACTTGTCATTTCAAGATATTACCATGATTGTTACTGCTAGAATGAATGAACCTCCTGCAGATGGGAAGGTATACGAGGGATGGTTTGAAGACAAAGGTGACGCATCAGGTTATTCATTAAGTGTAGGTAAATTCAATGAAAAAGATAACACTCTTACTGTAAATCAAAGAATGGTCAATCCTTACACATATACAGTATTTTTTGTTACTGCTGAACCGGTTAATGACCCTGACCCACAGCCCTCTGATGTGGTAGTAGGAGCTAAATTGCCTATTCCATTTGGACAATAAATTTTTTTAATTCTTTTTTTTATATATAATATCAACAATTGGTCATACAAGAAAGTAAATCTTAAATATTATATCTTCTTTATTACTATGACAATAGACTCTTATTTTTGCATCGCTATCGGTATTAATCCCAACAAAGGTAAAATTGAAATGAAAATTAAAACCTTTTTTTTGAGCAAATAATAAATAGCTACACTTCTAATTATTTATGATGAGAAAATTAAAGAATAATTTGATTTTCTTTATGTCTCTTTTGTTTACTATAACCTTATCTACTAATGTCACCTTATCTGGAGTAGCACAATTAGAAAATGTTTCTAATGTTTCTAATACCATAGATAAAACATCTGAACAATCTGAAGAAACTTCTCAGACGGAAAAACCATTTTTCTTCTTATTCAATACAGAACTTCCAGCTTTTAATGTAACGGAATTTCCACCAGATGATTTCTCCCTTAAGATATTAGAGGTTAATCAGAATGACAATGTTACTATATACTTTTACAATATGGAAGCCCCAACAGGCGATAGACATTCTTTTACATTAAATGCTCCTTATAATATAAACCTGAATTTAGGACAAGGTAATAACGGTTCTATCTCGTTTGTTGCAAATGAACCTGGAATATTTAGATATTATTGTGAATATCATGAGCCTACTATGAGTGGACAACTTGTAGTATTACCTAAAGGGTAAGTAAATATTTTATTTCTTTTTATGGTTATAACAATTTATAATTGCACTTAAATATCTAATAATATATTTCAGAGATCGAAAGATTAAATTATCGTAGAAATTTTCTTGTATCACTCATATCATTTCAAAATAACTTTTAATCTAATTACTTCTATACTTTGATATAATGATAAATTAAGAACGAAAATTGATCAGTAAAAGGATAGTTATATTAAACATAAAATATTGTTACCTAAAAAGCTAAATACAAGTTAGTAGTAATAGAACTCTACTATATCGACGATTTCATTCCCGACTAACTATCTGTATAGTAGATGAACCCTATTGAAAGAGGGTGAACCCGAATATAGATTTTGTATTTTATATTCTAATTAAAATATAGTACAACAATAGCAATATAATTAAATTTATTTATCAAATTTTAAGATATGTAAAAAGATTTACTTTTTCAATATTGAATAAAACTAAGTTATTAACAATCTATAAATTTAATAATTTTTTACTAATACCAATCATCATAATAATATCAATACCATATAATTGTACCATTATAAGATATTATGTAATAATAATAGGATGGATACTATATAAGCCATATCTTTACATCTTATTTTCAATAATTTCTCATATTTTATAACCTTAATTTTTATGGTGCCGAAAAACTTTATAACTTCATTAAATATTAAAAGATACCTTGGAATCTGATTCCAAAGGTAAAAAAGTAGAGGTCATAACAAGTTATCCTCAGACGTACTTTTTTTTGTCTCCTTAATAATTCTCTGCTTTTGAAAATTAAACAGATATATTTTTAAAACGTAAAATATTTTTTGTGAAGGATAAACCATTTGATTTTCATGGTGCAAAATTTACTATCAAGGTTCTTACTTCTGAAACGAACGGTAGCTATACTATCCTAGATGTAATTCATCCACCTAATTTAGGGCCTTCATTACATAGACATCCCAAAGGTTCAGAAACCTTTTACATAGTTGAAGGCTATTATGAATTTATTTTAGATGGGAAATCAGTAACGGGTAAACCTGGAGATATAATTTTTGTTCCCAAAGGAGCTCCGCATAGATTTGTTGTGAAGTACAAAGGTGGACATGCTGTTGTAATCAGTCCTCCAGAACTTGAGTTTTATTTTTTTAAAGTAAGTGAATTACTTGACAAAGGCGAAGTTTCATATGAAACAGAATCAAGTATAGGAAAACAATATGGTCAAGTTTTCTTAGACAACACAAAACACTGGAAATAGTCAAAATCCAAAGAAATTGTATCTATTTAATGTCTCGTAAATAATGTTAGTATTTTTTATAATTATTAAATAAAATAATAATTTTGTAATTACAAGTAGCAATTAAAATAAGAAAATATGAAGTAAAAAAAATAAATAATAAAAATGACTGATGACAGTTTTTCTTTCACCTCATGAGGAATAAGTCACAGTCAATAAAACAATAGTATTAATAACTTATAAAAATATCGACAATGATTAAAGAACAAAAAAACAACTTTATCACTATTCACTGTTACTGTTGGTGTACTAATATTAGGATTATTAGCAGTTATGTGATACCATTATAACAAGAAACTGCTTTGGTAGGTTCTACTAGTCAACAAGGTTACGGTCCTAGCTCACAAGGTACTTCTAATGAAAATGTAATTTTACCTGATACATCCCTAAATTCTCCAGTACAAAAAGTACTGTAGGAGAATGTGCAGGTCAAGTTTGTTGGGATAAACTTTTCATAATTCAACCGCACGTTTATGTCACTTCTTACGCTGATACAACAAAATATAAATTAAAAAATAAAATATTTAATACCATTTCTTTTCTTAGAATTGATTACATAAATTTAAATTAATCAATTGAACAATTTCAATAAAATTTATATTGTCTATATTCTAATTGAATTTTGTTATTAAAAGAGTAATAACAATAACATAAGTTGAATTATTACAAAGCCAATTTTTATGATTCAATAATTCTTGATATAAAAATACCAAAAATGGATTGATTCGACTTATATATTAAAATATGATAAAAAATCCTAAAGTAAAAATTTGCTTTTGACTGCAATTGCAACCTTCAAAGAAGAATTTAGAAAAGCAAGATATCAGTTTGATATAATACTTGGCTAAGATTATTTCATTCAAAAGCCAATTAAAATGGAAAGCCTAATTAAAAAATTAGCTTCTATAATGAATATCAAAAATAAAGATAGGTAGATGTCATTGTTATCGTTATGTTATTTGTATTAATTTTAATATTATCTCCTTTATTTCTATAACCTTAGACTCATTTTTGCACCGCTCTAGGTATTAATTTGATATATTGTAGGATCATTTAATTTTAAATACGATGAATTTGCTAACCCATATTCATATATTCATAGCATCCATATTCATAGTATCATTATATAATGTAATTATTCCTAATATAGTTAGAATTCCTACAATAGCAAAAGCAATTCCTGTAAATCTTGATATCCATATTCCTTTTGACCATATTTTTTCTCCAAATATTATTCCAGCAAATAGGCCCATCCATGCTATATTCATCCATCCTAATGCTACCATTAATAGAAAATAAGGCCAACAACACCCTAGGCAATATAATCCATGATATGTTCCCATTTTTATTGAACCTATTGTACTATTTCCTTTCCATCTCTTTGTAAAGAAGGCTAAAGGAGATTCACAATATCCTAGACACTTTCTTTTTAATGAACTAGATTGATATATCCCAGAAATAACTAATAGAAATCCATACACAATATCTAATTCTTTTACTCCATATGTTATGAACAAGGTATTCATTAAAATAGACCAAGACAACAAGAGCAAAATTCCAGTTAATGACCACACTAAAAGATAAGATGCAACAAAGACTATTGTTTTTATAGAATAATTAATAGATGAAAATATTGTTAGAAATTGTCGTCGCTTATTATTCTGTTTAGAAATATCAAAAAGATAATCACTATTATTGTTATCTTCAACTATCAATCGATTATACAACAATACCATAGGAACAATAGCTGGAAACATCATGGCAGCCATTCCAATTGTCCAGCTTACAGTAAATATCAATACTACAATAGGATTTAGTATCATCATGGTTTCCATCATCATTATGTCATTTTGCTTGATAGAGAACAACCATGCTATCAAAGAAGTCAAGATAAGAGATACAAGAATTATTTTTGGTATTCTATACATTATAAAAAATACACATCCTAATTACTTGCTAAAATTATGGTCCACTCCAATCAAATTTGATATGTTTGCTTGACCTACCACTTCTTTCCCATTTGTATCCTATTTCTGAAGCATCAACTTTATCTGATACTGCTCTTCCCCATGTTGCAACTGTACCTGGACCTACTTCACTTCCAGGGGCATTTATTGTTTGTACTCTCTTACCTGGTGGTGTCATCGGTCCGGTCAATGCTTCTGCTCTTGCAATTATCTTTCCAGGAATTTCTGCACTCCAATAAGAAAGATCATCAGCAACTTGAAACTTAATTGGAGCAAAATTTATCCCACGATGTTCTCCTATAAGCTTTGCAAATTGAGCCATAAAACCGCCTGCCTTTCCACTAAAAATCATCTGTAAAGCTTCCCGTTGTTGTTTGTTAGCTTGCTCATCGAAGAAAGTTGCAATACTTGCTTTTGTATTACCTGCCCAGATATTACCTTCAAAACTTGATAATGCCAATACATTTAATCCATTAAGAGGTGTTTCCCCATAATTGCCATTGTTAATATGATAAGCCAAAACACCATCACAGTCACCGTAACTTGGAGTTTGAGCAAATATACAAGGACAAGGAATGTTACATTTACATACATCAAACCAATCTCCAGAAATCTTCCACTGTGGAATATTGATTGTTGTCAATATATTATTTAAGCAACATAAGAGTATTTTAGTTTTTGATGTTGTTTTCCTTTTATACAAATCCAAAATAGCAATTATTATAACTTTTTCTAAAAAAGTAAAAATATAGAACAAATTAGATAAACAAATAAATGAATTTAGAGCCTATCCGAAAAGTAGTTTATAATATTTAAGTTTATGGTACAATAGATTTATTCGGTAAAGCTAAGTGTCTCTACACTATATATCACAGATTAGTTTGATATCTGAAATTTCTGGAATAGATTCATCTTATGAA
>JAATVJ010000242.1 GCA_014523515.1 Nitrososphaerales archaeon TH1177
AGTAGAAACAAAAGTAAACAGAAATCTGAAGAAAGATGTATGTGCAAACTATAACTACGAAACTGAATACAATCTCTTATGTACTGTAAGAAGGTATCTTAGATGCATAGGTAGTTGGCCTAAGATATGATACTTAACTTAGTATACTAATAGAATAAGTATGATAAAAAAATTATTGATTTTTTTTGTGTCTAAATTTATTAGTTAACTATGACATAAGTAATTCGAACTATTAGAATTAGCATCACATTTCTTCAAAAATATGATTTGACTTTTTTAAAGTATTATAAAATTGTATCTATATATTACTAATTCTTTTAATTACAAATTCATTATTGGATCTTCCTTTAAATGAAATGCATTATGATGATCATCATCATCATCAAGTCATAATAAACAACATTATTTCAACAATCCCCTTTACTGATTTCTTGTAAATATTGCAAAACCATTGGAAGGAATACACCTACATCAGTCACAATTCCTATTGCTTGAGTAGTTCCTCTATCTAATAATTTTGTAACTACAGATTGATTAATATCTACAGCAATCACTTTTACATATGATGGTAACATATTGCCTACAGCAATGGAATGCAACATTGAAGAAAGCATTATTACCATTTTAGCATCTTTTAAAACTTCTTTATACTTTCTTTGTGCTTCTACAATATCGGTAACTACATCTGGAAGTGGACCATCATCGCGAATTGAACCAGACAATACAAAAGGAACATCATTTTTTACACATTCATACATTATTCCTTTATTTAGTATACCTTGTTCCACCATATTTTTGATGGAACCAGCTTTAAAAACTTCGTTAATAGATTGCATATGATTCCTATGACCACGTACAGCCAAAGTTCCATCGTCGATATTCATACCTAAAGAAGTTCCTAAAAGTGCATTTTCAATATCATGAACCGCTAAAGCGTTTCCAGTCAAAATGCCATGTATATATCCCATTCCAATTAGTTTAGCTAACGATTGGGAAGCTCCTGAATGAACTATAACTGGTCCTCCAACAACTATTATTTTTTCTTTTTGTTTTACTGCTACTTTATAAATGTCATGTGCAACTTTTTTAATAATATGTTGAGTAGGTCGTTCACTTGAAGTAGTACTACTCATGAATTGAAATATATCAACTCCCTGACGGGGGCGTTCGTCCGGTATAATACGTATACCATTTTCATTAATTACTATCATATCATTTTTTTTTATATCTCTTATCATTTTGCACTCAGCTGTTTTATTATATGTATCAACAACTATACACTTATCCATCATAATATTTTTAACGTCTATCCACATTCCATCATAATAAATTTGAGTTGGTTTATTAGTAGTACTATAGAATAAATCAGGCATAACCATATCTGATGGTGCTGGTTCTAAAGATACATTTTCAGTAGAAATTGGCTGAGCGCCATCTCTGTAAATTGCTTCTAATATTTGACTAAGATGTGTTTTATCTTTGCCTTCAACAATAAGTCTAGCATAACTAGGATCAGTCTTATTCTTACCAACAGTGAATTCCTGTACTCTAAATTCTCCATTTAAATCCATTATCTTGTCAAAAATACTAGTTAAAATCATTGAATCTATAAGATGTCCTTTAACCTCAATTTCTTGTTCGAATTTATTATTATCTGACAAATTGTAATATTAGATAAATATAGTTTAAATACTTAAGCATTAATCAAATTGGAAGAGAAAGCTTTCCAGTATATTCAGATAGATTATGATCTTGCTTGATTCTTGATAAGATATTATTTTTATCCTCTTCTGAAAACCATTGAGCAATAGTTTTAGCTATTCCATTTTTATCACAGATTGCAATAACATAACCACTAGATTCTTTAAATACAGCAATTAGGTTTTCTTCTCCAACAGGAAACCATTCATTTGTCTTTGTATCCTTAAGAGCTAAAGCAGGCATTGCTATGTTTCCAGTATATTTATTTAACAAATCCTGCGACTGTTTAACACGTTTTTCTCCTAATTTGAGTGCTGTAAAATATTGCATGATAGAATATATCAGGAATTCTTATCTTAAATATTTTAGCATATTTTCAAGGGTGGATTGAAATTTGGAATTGTTTTCTTCTTCTTCTACTACTACTGCTACTCCAATATTATCAAGTACCTGTAAAAATTGAGATAAAGATTCATAAGAATAACCATTTTTAAGATACTGGTTTGCTTGTAAGAACATTTCTACCTTGTCTAGTTGCTTTACAAGGCGCGCTTCTTTTGTTTGATCTAAGCAATATTCTTTCCACATGTTAGAATAAAGTAGAGTAATTTTATCTGGAAAAGAAGATAGTATAATTTTCATTGCATTATCTTCTTTTATCTGTTTTTCTTCAATAGAAATTTCATTAGGCATGTAATCCCCTATTATAGACTCTGCCAAATCATGTATTATGCACATTTTCATTACTTTTTCTGTATCAAGGCCTAAAAGATCAGAAAAAACCATTGATAAAGCAGTTAATGAATAGCTGTGATCTGCAACCGATTCAGGTCTTAGAATTTTGGCTTTGGATATCCATCCTGCCCTTTTGATATTTTTTAATTTAAGAATATATTCTATAAGATTATGGAGTTTATAATTATCCATATTAATTATATATATTCATATATATATCAATTAAATTAAAATTATTATTCTTATACATAAACTATATTCTACTATAATAATAAAAGAAGTAAATAGATAAGATCATGCGAAAAAAAAGATTTCTATATCTAATATGTGAAAATATGTTATTGTTATGATAATAAATGGATTCAGATATAAATCAAATACATATGCTAATCCTAAGGTAACAATAGATAATATTACAGTTATAACGATTATTATTATCACATTTAGTATCTGTCCCATTTAAAGACACTATTTCCTATTCTTTTTCAATAAATAAATTAAATTTAAGGTTTCCATGCTATATCCGATATTTGTAGTCTTTTATTTATTGTTCTACTTAATACAAAAAGTAGATCTGAAAGTCTATTTAAGTATACAAGAACCAAATTGTTAATCATGTCTTCCGAGAATAATTTTGCAACATTAGTTTCTGCTCTTCGTGCAATGCTTCTGGCAATATGAAGGTTAGAGGAGTCAACAGACCCCCCTGGTAGAATAAAATATGTAATGGGAGATAACTCTTTTTCATAGTTATCAATATCATTTTCTAATACTGTAATCATATTAGATTGAACTCTTAAAGAAGAAGACTTTGAAAGATCGGGATCAGCTAAATCGGAGCCAATAACGAATAATTCATTTTGAATTCTACTAAGAGTAACTATAATATCAGAAAAAGATGATGATGACGATGACGATGAATTAGTATTATACTTTGATAAAAGAGATAGCGATAAACCAATATATGAATTAAGTTCATCTACAGATCCATAAGCAATTATTCTAATATCGCTCTTTGGAATTCTTTTTCCGCCAATAAGACCTGTTAATCCTTTGTCTCCAGTTTTTGTATATATTTTCATATATAACTAAAGTGAACATAGCGAGATAATATTCTATACATGTTTTAACAGAATATTAGTAAGAATGTACTTCAGCCTTATGTTCTCTTAGATATTTCTTCTTCTTGAACCTTTCATTGCATTTGTCACATTTAAAAGGTTTATCGAATTCCAAGAGAAATCGTTGTTTTCTCTCTTCTGGAGTTTCGATTACCTGATTGGATTCAGGATTAGGAGAATTATTCATTATATTTTCTCCTAGAAAATTATTTTTAATCTTTATTTAGTTTTAGAAAAATAGTTATGTTAGATTGATTATTAAAAAAATTATATAGTTTTTTTACGAATATTTATTTATTAACTATAATAGTATACTTACAAAATAGAATATATATTGAGTTAATTTAAATGATTATTCAATGCCGTCGTAGCTCAGCCTGGGAGAGCACTCGACTTGATTTAACTTGACTATTCAAGGGTGAAGCTGAAGACCGAGCTGTCGTGAGCTCAAATCTCACCGACGGCATTAATTTATATTATATTATAGCATTTTAGAAATTTGTATTATTGGAAAGCATAATACAACTATTTAAAAGGATATTTTGTTCACATGAAGATTCTTTTTCCTTTCGGCAATACAATGATTTTGATTTTAGCGAATATAACAAATGCACAAAATGTGGTAAGATACTTGGGTATTTCAAAGGATTTGATGAGGATTTAAGAGGATGACTAATTGATTGGTTATAAGGATTAATCTCCAAATCTTAGTAATTAGTTGGTGGTTGGGAGCAGCTATAGCATTGTTTTCATTTTTGCTTCCAGTATATATCCATCACATAATAATTGGAATAATTGGATGGTCGATAATTCTTATAAGTACAATACTCATAATTTATGAAATAAAGAAGATAAAAGAAGAAGATAAAAGAACTAAAGAACTATAAAACAAACAAAAAATTAAATGCTTTCTTTTCCACCTTGTTCCTCTATTACTACAAGAGTAACAGTAGATGTAATGCCAGGCACTTTTCTTATTTTGTTTGTTATAGTATTATTCATAGATTCTGTATCATTCGATTTAACCTTTACGAAAACATCATGAACTCCATAAGTTCCTCTTACCTCTTTGACATCTAGCAAATTCGTTAATTCGCTGATAATTTTTTCCTCAGAACCTAATGTACAATTAACTAAAATATATGCTGTTGGCATAGCTTAAATTATTATTTGGTTAATATTTTAGTTTTGTTTTTTTTAACAATATATAATAAGAATAGAAGAATGCAAATTTTGAAATTTATTAACTAGCTAGCAATAATAAGAAATTTAAATAATTAATATACACAATTTACAAATCTATATGTATTGAAAATTATAATGTGAAAATATGCGATTACCGCTAAAAGGTAGTGATTATTTTGTTAAAAAGATAAATGAAGCTGTTGAAACAATTAATGAAGAATTTGTTTATTTTTTAAAACCAAAATTGCAAATGAAAAAAGTTGATGTAATGTTGGGTGATGGGACAATAACAAATGCAGAAACTTTTGATCCTAAAGAAATTACAAATGAATTTAGACGAATTTTAGAAAATCTAAACAATTGGATTGTTACAGACATTTCAAATTCTAAAACAGAGGATTTGTATAGATTATACTTTCAAATAACATGTAACATTGATAAATTTTACATCTATGGATATTTTGGAATACAATTTCATGTTTTGCATTATTACAAATTAGATAAAGAAGTTATAAAAATTCAAAAAGAATTGATTAAATTAAATCAAGATGTATCAGAATCTTTTATTTCACTTGCTGATAAAGGAAATAAAATAATAAAAGAGGAATTACGAAGGCAGGGAATTAATAACCTATCATTTGAAGAATTATTTGCTAAAATATATGAAAATAGTAATTTAATGAACAATCTTGAACAGAAAGCTTTAAAACTAGAACAACGATTTCCTCAAATTCAAGATAGTGAAAATAAAAGAGAACAGTTGATTTCACAATTAAATGATATGATTATTGAATTGTATCGCATAACACCTGTAAAAATTGACTATAATGGATTAATGCAAGGTGAGGAAGGAATTGTATCATATTTTGAAATTGAAACTATCAAGAATAAAAAAAATGGAAAACGAGATCCATATATTGATACTAAAAAAGCCAGTAGTAAAGAAATCACTGAAGCTTTAACTAATAAATTAGATGAAATAGCATCATTATTAAAAGAATTAAAGTAAATAAGTACATTAATAGTCATTAATTACCATATTTAATTTTAGTTATTTATCAATATTTTAATTTATATCATTGGTATTATTAGCAAGAGCCATAGCTCCTCTAGATCGAAAATTAACAACAATAGAAGGCTATAGCATGTACAAGGTTTTTCTTTCTTTCGGATTATCTATTGCAATATTGATAACACTCAAGTTTAAAATAGAAATTCTTTAAATTTGCCATTATTACTTAAGTGGTAGACTAAATGCAAACGTTGATCCTATACAGCCATTACTGTTTTCTGTATTATTGACAGCTCATATCCACACCAGGTCTTTCGACTATAATCTTGGAAATAAATAATCCAAATTCTGTCGCAACTGTCTAGATTTAGTAGCGAATTTTGTAAAAAGTTTCGACAAGATACTGGATCGACGAGATATCTAGATATATACCTATTCCTGTATCTTTTATACCAAATAGAATTGCATTGTCATTTTTGTTATTATTATTAGTATTTTTTCTTTTAACAATAACAATAATACCATGTACTTTAATCTCTTATTCTATGTATAGGTTATGAGAGAGAGAAAAAAACTACCTATTTAACAAAATAAAAAGTGATTATAACATTTATCAAGTCTTTATCTATGTCTTCATATTAAAGATTGTTTGCCTCTAGCATTTAGGTATGACATTTCTAGTTTTGCTTTTCAGTGACAATGTATTTACCATTTAGATCTTGAATTAACCATTCTATATTTAGAAATTCTATTACCAAAGGAACAAATTTTTTTTAACTATGGACAAATTCATTTGCAATATTTTTTATATTGAAATGTTGATTATCATTTAAGTATATAGATAATGATAGACCTCTTAATCTATCAACGTACTAAATCTCATGGGAAAATTTGGAATATCTGTTCCTCTGTCCACAATTCACATATACCTGACTAATGCCTATAAAGATTAGTTAATCAAGTTAAGAAATTATGTCTAATCTAGATACTAATATTTCTGAATTGGATTTATTCTTTGTAGTAAAGTACAGTTTGATATATCTTGTTTATTTTAACTGAGATATTGTAAAAAAATAGTTATGTATGTTATCTCTAGAGATAGAAAAAGAACAATTATCTTATATTAAAAGGTGTTGTATAGATTGAATATACAACGTCATATGTTTGATTATAGGGAATATGTGTAGTAATATCTGATCCTATAAAATCCACTGTTCCTGAAGTAACATTTTTCATAATAGTTGTTGGAGTAAATGTTTTTCCATTAACAATCCATGGTTTTATAGCCGTTTTATTTAATTTATCTGCATTATTGGAAATATCATGATATGCAATAATGTCTATTGGTATAGACGATGTAAATGTAATTATGCCTTTGTACAAAGTATTATTTTTAGGTTCTACAAATTGAACAACTTGATGTGATTAGTGGCCTACAGCATTATGACTAACGGATTTTTTAATTTCAGTGTTATGGAACGTTGTGTCTTGTTGTGCAGAAATCAATATTGTTGAATATGATAATAATGATCCACAGATAACAAGTGTTGACAATATTAAAAGTGGGATATTAAGAGATTTAGATATTGAAGTTTTCATTGTATCATTTTTATTATTATTATTATTATTATTATTATTATTATGTATTTTCATATTTCATTTCTTTATGTTTTAGAAAATAAAAAGGTTGTTAGACTAAATAAATATTGATTAATTGATCTGAATGTCTAACATATAACGTAGTACATTAAATTAACATCAATAAATTTTGTGTACTCCAAATCAAATCTATGCAGAATCCTCTGTATATGATAACTAAAACAATATACAATATCTTCTACTATTTGAAATGATTTCATTACTTTCAGTCTAATTCATTCGATAGGCTCACAGTTTGCTTTTGCTTATGAAAAACAATTACTTTCAATTAAAAAAGACCATACTTATTTGTAGTCGGGTCAGTCACTAAGCCAGTTTATATAAATAACGGATTTGAAATGTCGTATGTAGCTTTATAACAGGGAAATACCGATAGAAAAAAACTGCTATATATATTATCTATAAGTACACATGTATTTGACATATATACTATAACTAATTATTTTTTAGTTTCCTAAATTAAGTATATTTGTTTATAAATAAAAATATTATTAGTCCTTTATTGTAGATATTAAAAGAAGATATAATAGAATATTAATAAAAAAAATAAAAATATAAGATAATTTTATTTTTTTTATTTCTATCTTATTCTATTATATATTTAATGATCTCGAATGTTTGTGTGTATGAGGTCGCTCACCTGGGTATTTTCTTCTCATATGGCCTGAAGGTCTTTCATATAATAGTTCTAAGAACCACGATTCATGTTCAATTTCTTCCCTCAAAATATCCTTAGCAACATCATATGTTGCAGGATCTTTACCAATAGTTAAATTACATAATCTATTCCAATTTACTATAGCTCCTTGCTCAGCTTTTAAACACTTTTTTAGTATTTCTTTTAAATCTGTTCTTTTAGGTGAAGGTAGTTGAAGAAACTCACAGCCTGACATCCTTATGAACTCTTGTGCATCGATAGGCAATATTCCTCCTAATTCGTATATCCTTGATAAACATGATTCAAAATGACTTAAATCTTCCAATCTGGCATCCTCTATAACTCCTTTAATACTTTCTCCTTCCTGTCCTGTACAATGCATTCTTAAATTTGTAAAATAGTAATAGGCTGTAAATTCTACAGATGCATTGTATACCAATAATTTTATTATTTCATCTATGTTTATTCCATTTTGTTCTAAAACTTTTATTCCTATTACGTTGATATTTTCTTCTGCTTTTTTATTCTCCTTTTGCATTTATATGTATCTTAATAATAGATATTTTAAGATATTGTCTACTACTACTACTAAATTATAAAATAAAATATATTTTAATTATTAAAAGTTAAAATATATATAAAAAAACTATATGATAAATTATTTTATCATTATACTTTTATAGACTATTTTAGAGAAATTTATTTATTTTATTTTATTTTAAAATCTAGTAAACATCTTTTGGTGATTCTATTGTATGAAGAATATATTGCATATACTAAAATAGCAATAGAAATTATTGGTAGTGGAATTTCATAAACAGATAAGAAGTTTGAAATTAAAATTCCAATACCTCCAAATGTATACTAAAGCAAAACCTATTGATGAACAACTTGCACAAGTACTGGATATCAATCCTATTGATGTACCTGAAAATAAAGATTTACTAAGTTTTAATTTTGAATTTCTTATTATGTAAATATTCGTACTTACAACTATTCCAACAAGTACTGCAGTAATATTGGTAAGAATAAAACCAAATACAGCATCATCAGGAAGATAAAATATCCAGACAGGAGAAAAAAAGAATAATTCGCCAGCAACATTTAGTATAATCCAAAAGAAAGTTGCCACTAGTAAAGATAATTGCATAGATTGGATTAGAAAAAACAATCCTAAAAGAAGATTGTACTAAAGTATTACTATTCATCTTTATTCTTATCTCTTATAATAACACTATTGTTTATCCCTTAATTTATTATCTATTATAGCTGCAAATGAAGGAAATGGATGAGCACCAGTAAGGAAATCTTGGGCCGTTCCATCATTTTTTATAATTATAAAAGAAGGTGTTGCACGCAATTGGAATTTTTTAGCCATTTCCAAATCTTTGTTTATATGATCTTTATAACGTTCACTATCTAGGCATTCTGAAAATTTTTGTAGGTCTAATCCAGAAATTTGAGATGCAAAATTCTTTAAATTATTCTTACTTACACATCCAGAATCAATTGGTTTTTGATTGGCAAACAACAATTTATGAAATTGCCAGAATAACCCGTTCCTGTGAACATTGTCCTGCCAAAGCAGGATTCATTGAATCAAAATCTACAACCGGAAAATATTTGTATACTAAGTCAAGTGGCTTGGTTAATGTCACAATATTTTAACTAATGAGTCTAAATTACTGAATAGGTAAAGCTTAAGGTATCCAGAACATCATAATTTTGTGTACAGTAGTTCTTCTAAACTCTACCTC
>JAATVJ010000243.1 GCA_014523515.1 Nitrososphaerales archaeon TH1177
TATTTAAATAAGAAGAATAAAGAATTACTTTAATATTGGAAAATCTTTTTGCAACTTTATAAATAAATCTTTTGCATTTTTTCTTGCATCTTCCTTAATGTCTTCATTAAAGATAGTATTGCTAAGAGAATTCATTATAGTTTGTAGTTCTTGTTCATTTAGAGAAAGATCATATTTATCTTTAGCCATATTTTTCATTTTCAGTATAAAGTAATATAAAATTCTATTCTTTATGGAAAATTATTAAAAAATAAACTATTATAAAAAATAAGTATATATTAATAAAACATTATTTAGCAAGATACTATGAAAATAATCATCGTATACAATTATTAGATAAATTTGAACCAAGGAAGTAGATCTTCTCTCTTTAGTTTATCAAGCTTTATATTTGCTTCATGTAATAATATGTTACCTTCTTCAGGATAATCATGTAAAACAACAATTCTTCTAATGCCTACACTTATACACATTTTACTACACTCTAAACAAGGTGCAAATGTACTATACAAGGTTGTACCCTTAGTGCTTGAACCATTACCAAATAATGCACATTGCAGTATTGCATTAGCTTCAGCATGAGTACATAAACATCTTTCTAAATTAACTCCAGAATTCAATTTTCCATTAATTCTTTCTTGACATCTTTTGCAACCACCATCTATACAATTAAGTATTCCTGGAGGAGTTCCATTATAACCTGTAGCAATCTGCCTATTTTCTCTAACTATAACTGCCCCTATTTGTCTTGTAAGGCAATTAGATCTTAATTTTGCAATTTCAGCTTGAAGCATAAAATATTCATCCCAAGTTGGCCTTACCTTGTTCCAATTTAATATATTTTTTTCCTCCATAATTAATCTTAAAAGATCCTAATTATTATAATATAAGTTTGAATATAATAATATAAAATTCTAAAAATTTTTATGTGAATTTTTATAGATTAGTATCAATAAATAGGAGTAATAGTATCAATGCATAGATCTTTGCAAAAAAACGATGAGAAAAAGACAAGAACCATTCTTCTCATTGTATTTTACTTTTGTGCTACAACAATGTCCATTATTACTTTTTATTCTTTATATGTAAGTATAGATGAATATTTAAGAACAGGAAAAGTAGTCATAGGGGAAGTTCTTGTTAATACAGAATTTCCTTTTCCAGGATTAGCAAAATTAGTAACGTATTTGATGATAGTTACTGTTGTAGGTTGGTATTGTGTTACAAGATTAGGAGGAGATAAAGTAAAGAAAATTCCTGAATCAATAAAATCTATTCTTCAATTAATTGTTCTTGCTATAATGGTAATATCATTATACGAATTTATTTATAATTTTGTTATATGGAATTCATTTATTACAGTAGATGCAATAAATGGAATAATAAGATTAGATGATATCCATGTACCATATCCTAATCCTAATACACCATGGAATCTAGTATTTGCTACAAAAATGTCTTTATCAGCTCTATTAATTTCTGCTCATGGATTTTATACCATCTCTAAACATAAAAGCCAAGATAAAGTAGGTTGAAATTAGGAAGGAAATTTTAATAGTTGACAATAATTTATTAATTACAGTTCTCCATAATTTCACCTAAACATTTTGTAATACTAGTTAAAAGATCAATTCTTGTAAATTCATTTGGAGAATGAATTCTAGAATATACATATGTACTGCCTATTGAAACAGAAGGTGCTTTGAGAATCTTTTGAAATGTGTGCATTGGTCCCGTACCTGCTGATGAGACATTTAAAATTACATCTCCAAAAACTCGTTTTGCTGACTCTGTTACCATTTGAACAAAAGGATCCTTTGGAGAAGTTCTAGCAGCTGCCTCTCCATGAATAAAATTGATATTTATATTCGTAATACCCAAATCTTTAATATGCTGCTGAAGTCTTTCGAATTGTTTTTGTGGTTCCATATCTGGAACAAGGCGAAAGTCTAGTTTAACTTGTGCAAATGACGGTATTATAGTTTTAGCACCTTGTTCTGTATATCCTGAAACAAACCCAGCAATATTACAAGTAGGAGAACCACATAATGCTTTTTTAACATTAATTCCCGAAATATTACCTAGGAATTTTGATATACCGTATTCCTTTTTAAATTCATCTTCTTCAAACAACTCTAAATTTAAAATTTTTTCTTCTTCACGGTCAAAGTTTCTTACATCCTTGTACCAATCTGAAATTAGTATCTTTCCATCTTCATCTCTTATACTATTTAGTAATTTTATTAAATTCCATGCTGGATTTTCTACAATTACTGCTAAACTCGAATGAGTATCTTTATTTGGACCATAAGCAATTAATTCAACATACAATAAACCTTTCATTCCCAAACTTATAATGGGTATATTTTTTTCATTTACATATCCAAATTCCCATATAATTCCATCACACGTAAATTTTTCTTTGTATTTTATAAGATATTTTTCAAGATGTACACTTCCGATTTCTTCTTCTCCTTCTACTATAAATTTAATATTGCATGGAACATCACCTGTTTCTCTTAGAAAATACTCTACTGCTTTTATTCTAGTAATTAATTCACCTTTATCATCTGATGCACCTCTTCCATAAATGTAATTTCCAGAAACTTCACCACTAAAAGGAGGAAAATTCCATTGATCTATAGGATCCTCAGGTTGAACATCATAATGATTATAAAATAATATAGTTTTGCCGTTGGGATTTTTCTGTGATTTTATCTCTCCATAAACAATAGGAGGAGGAAGAGAAGAAGCAATATTTTTATCTGTAGGATCGAGATAAATAATTTCTGAATTAATTCCGACTCTATTCATAAGAGTTGAAACTGCTTCTGCACATTCTACAAGACTTTGATTTTTTGCAGAAACACTAGGAATTTTAATCAATGTCTTAAGATCAAAGATCATTGTATTGATCTCTGAATCAACAATTTTTTCTATCGAGTTTGCCAATATTTTAAATTTGTAAAAGAAGAATAATTTAACTTTTCAAAAAAAAGTACAAATTAATACTGATGTAAGTGTTGATGAATTATGAAATTTATTCACAATAGATCATAACAGGAATACATATAACCATGAATTTGTGAAACGATAATTATGAAATATTCACCTTCATCGTCATCATCACCATCTGACTCAAGGAATACTTTTTTTAATCCAAATTCAATTGCTGTAATTGGAGCTTCTGAAAGGCCAGGAATAGGAAGAGCTATCTTTTCAAATATCATCAATGGCTATAAAGGAAAAATATACCCTATTACTCCATCTAATCCAACTGTATTTGGAATCACTGCTTTTAAAAGCGTTTTAGATATATCAGAAGACATTGACTTGGTAGTAATAGCCACTCCAAACAAGATTGTTCCTCAAGTAATGGAAGAAATAGGAAAAAAGAAAATAAAAGGGGTAATAATAGTTTCTGCAGGATTTAAAGAGGTTGATGAATCTGGAGCACAACTTGAAAACCAAATTGGAGATATTGGTAAAAAATATGGAACAAGAATAATTGGTCCAAATTGTTTAGGAATAATGAGCTTATCTCAAAACAGTATGATGAATGCTACATTTTTAAAAATCACTCCAGAATTTGGAGGGATAGCTTTAGTATCACAAAGTGGTGCAATATGTGCTGCTACTGTTGAAGATGCTATAGCTCAAGGAATAGGCTTTTCAAAAGTAATTAGTATGGGAAATAAAGTAGATATTGATGAAAATGACATATTAGAATTACTTTCCGAAGATGATGAAACAAGAGTAATTGTCATGTATCTAGAGGATATTCATGACGGACGAAGATTTATGCAAATAGCTAAAAAAATAACAAAAGAAAAAAAGAAACCTATTCTTGTTTTAAAAGCAGGTAGAACGCCTGAAGGAGCAAAAGCAGCTATGTCACATACTGGCGCTTTGATGGGTTCTGATGAAACATATGACGCTTTGTTAAAACAATCAGGAGTTATAAGAGTAGACACCATGCAAGAATTATTTGAAATGTCTACAGCTTTTGCTAAACAACCAATACCGTCTTCGAATGGTGGAGTAGTCATAGTATCAAATGCAGGTGGACCAGCCATAATTTCTATAGATGCTTGTTCAAAATATGGATTAAAAATGGCAGATATTTCTAAATCAAAATCGGAAATAGCCAAAGTTATACCACCTCATGGATCTGCTAGAAACCCTGTTGATATAGTTGGGGACGCAGATTTTAATCGATTTGAAAAAGTTCTGGTTGAAGTTTTATCCAATAATAATGTTAGTGCAGTTGTTACTATGTGTACGCCATCTGCAACGTTAGATTATAATGAATTAGCAAAAACAATAATAAAAACATCAAAAGATTCTGGAAAAACAATGTTAGCTGCCTTAATGGGATTAGCTGAAGGAATGGAAAATAAAAAAATTCTTTCGGATGGAGGAATTCCTCATTTTATGTATGCAGAACCAGCAATAAGAACATTAGAAGCAATGTTTAGACACAGTAGATGGATTGAAAAAGAAGATATACCACCAAAACAATTTGAGGTAGATAAGGCAAAAGTAAGAACTATTTTAGAAAATGTCATAAAATCTAATAGAACTAATTTGCTTGAGGAAGAAGGTTATGAAGTATTAAAAGCATATGGATTTTCAACTCCAAAAAAAATTCTAGTTACAAATGAAGAAGAATCGGCAAGAGCAGCCGAAGAAATAGGCTATCCCGTGGTTATGAAAATTGTTTCTCCGCAGATCATTCATAAATCGGATGCTGGAGGTGTTAAGATTGGAATTAAAAATCAGCAAGAAGCTAAAAAGGCATTTAGTGAAATATTATCAAATGCAAAAAAGTATAAATCAGATGCAGAGATCAAGGGGATTTTAGTTCAAGAAATGATAGGTTCTGCAAAAGAGACAATTCTAGGTGCAAAAAGAGATCCACAATTTGGACCATTAATAATGTTTGGTTTAGGTGGAATATATGTAGAAGTTCTAAAAGATGTCACATTTAGATTAGCTCCTATAGATGAACATGTAGCAAAAGAAATGGTAGAATCTATAAAAACTATTAAGCTATTAAAAGGAGTAAGAGGAGAAAAGGAATCAGATATAGACGGAATAGTAGAAAGTATTCAACGACTATCACAATTAGTTAATGATTTTCCGGAAATTGAGGAATTTGATATGAATCCATTACTTGTATTAGAAAAAGGTAATGGCGTAAGAGCAGTAGATGTCCGAATAGGATTGAAAAAACTAGAAAAATAAAAAAATAATATGATATTTAAAAATTCAAAGAAAAAATATTATTCTAGTTTTTTACCACACTGTTCGCAATAAAGAGCATCTGATTCATTATGGTATTGGCATGCAACACATATTTTTTTATCTGTAGAAGTAGTAGATGATATTTTCTTTTGTTCCCAATTTATTAGAACAATATCTCCAATTTTGGAAATATCAGACCAACCAATTTCATCATGCAATTCTTCATCATTAGTTTCAGACATCTTATCGCGATTATCAATTTTTAGTGTAATTTGTATTGTACCATTAAGTGATTTTCTAAGGCCGATTTCTTGAATATTTCCTACGAGCATAGCTTCATGATCATAAACTGGCATTCCAATAATTGACTGAATGGGAAAATATTTTCCTTTAGCGATAGTTACATTAGTAGATTTAGTATCTGTACTCTCAGATTGTATTGAATCTAAAGTATTTTCTTCATAAGTGTTAGAGGACAGTATAGATTTTTCAGATTCACTTTTATTTTTGGATGATGAATCTGAAATATCCTTTACAGATTTAGTGACATCTGATGACTTTGATTGAGAGAAAGAATGAGTTTTATGATGAGGAGGTGGGGTTTCATTATTAAATTTACGATATTGAGAAATAACTGTATTACAAACTGAGCATTTGTATTCACCTTTTTCAATTAAAACAACCCCTTCACCGACATCTTCATTTGGATTTTCATAATTTAAATTAGGGGATGATGGATAGTCTTTCTCACATTTATTGCAATAATATTTTAAAATTCTGTCTTTTGGTAATCGTCCAATTCCTGCTATAAATAACTCGGGCCCGCCCAGATTCCCTTTTTTTTGCTCATAATCTGAAATTCTGGCAATAACATAGCCTCCAGAACCGCGAAGCTTTTTTTCTTTTAGTTCTTCATCTTCAGCCATCATTAAATATATCATCTTAATAACTCAAAAGCAGCCGTATTAGTGTTTGTATTAGCTTCTTATTTTATTATCATTTTTTAAAATAAATTAATTAAATTAATTACTAAACAATGTCATCATATATTCTTACGAATTTGCAAAAGATTTAGATTAGATAAGATGAAAGATTGTTTATTAAACTAGTGAAATTTAATGACAAGACCATTTGATGAATTGGGACTAAATAAAGAACTGCTACTAGCTCTAAAAGAAAGTGAATATACAACACCCTTTCCTATTCAAGAAAAAGCAATTCCTGCTATCTTGCAAGGAAACGATGTAATTGGACAAGCACATACTGGAACAGGAAAGACTGCTGCATATTCATTACCTATTTTGATGAAAATGAAAACTACAAGAAATGCACAAGCTTTAGTATTAGTTCCTACAAGGGAATTAGCAATTCAAGTAGCAAGAGAAATGAATAAACTTGCAAAATATACAGAAACAAAAGTGGCTGCTATTTATGGAGGACAAAATATGAGAAATCAAATTATCAGACTTGAAAGAGGAGTTCACATTATTGTTGCTACTCCTGGGAGATTAATTGACCATATAGGACAAAAAACGGTATACTTGAATTCAATAGATTTTGTAGTATTAGATGAGGCTGATCGAATGTTAGATATGGGATTTATTGAAGATATTAATTATATATTGTCAAAAGTAAAACATAAAAAACAATTATGTCTTTTTTCAGCAACAATATTTCCAGAGATAATAGAAATTAGTAAAAAATATATGAAAAACCCAATACACATTACAGTAAATCAAAATGATATTACATTAAAAACCATTGAACAAATGTATTTAATTACAAATGAAAAAGAAAAATATAATCACTTGTGTGATTTAATTAAACAGAATAATAATAATAATGATCAGATGGTAATTTTTACTTCTACAAAACAGAAGGCGGAAGAACTAAGTATGAATTTAAGAAAAAAAGACCTATTAAAAGTAACTGCATTACATGGAGATCTATCTCAGAGACAAAGAAATTACGCAATGCATAGATTTAGAAATGAACAAGAGCAAATTCTAGTGGCTACAGATATTGCAGCAAGAGGAATAGATATCCCTTCCATAAAATACGTTATTAATTATGATATTCCTCGGGATCCTCTAACTTATTTTCATAGAATCGGTAGAACTGCAAGAGCAAATTCTAATGGGAAAGCTATATCCCTAGTTGCGATTGAAAAAATTTCCGATTTTGAAAAAATTTTGAGATACACTAAATATAATATTCGTCAACTAAATGAGGAAATTGGCATTCCAATACCTAAAATTCAAAAAGAGTTTAAAAAACACAATTATTTAAATAAAAATAAACCTTTTAACAAATGGTCAAAACATACTTATAAAAACAGTAAGAAAAAAAACTACAACTATAAAAAATCATCAAATCGAAATTTCAGAAAGCATTAATTTCCAATTTTAGATACATATTATTAAGGTTGCTAAACAAATGATGCTCTATTTTCACATATCCATATTTATTAATAAATTATAGTTAATTTAAAATATTAGACTGAGACTTCGGTAAATATATAATACCTGATTGACAAAATATACTATTGTTTATGCCATCTATTGATAGTGAAGAATCTTTTGCAAAAATATCCAATTTAATAGGTGGAGAAGAATATCAGAAGGTTGCTAAAGCACTTTTAAATACTGAGGATGCAACAGATGAAGAAATTGCTGGTGCAACAGGAATGAGAATCAATGTTATTAGAAAAGTATTATATGATATGTTTGGAAAAGCGTTAATTACTGGAATTAGAGTGAAGGATGAAAAGAAAGGATGGTTTGTTTATCGTTGGCGCGCAAAAAGTGATCAAGTTGATAATTTCATAGATAATCAGAAAAAGAAAATTCTTGATAGATTGCAAAAAAGATTAGAATATGAAGAATCATCTGAATTTTATCATTGTGGAAATAATGAATGTCAAAGAATAAAATTTGATTTAGCTATAGAATCTTTTTTTAAATGTCCCACCTGTAATGAAAATCTTGCCATGATAGACAATAACTATACAAAAGAAGCATTAAGATATAAAATTGATCAAATACTATCTGAAATATCCAGAGAAAAATAAGAAGTGTAGTATTTTATTTGTTATAATAAAGTGTTATTTCGTTATCATTTTTGTTTTGAATAATTTTAGTAAGCTTTAATTTTATCCCTTGTGATATAGCAGAATATCCTCTTCCTTCAACAAGAGTAATAGCATCTCTTCCACCAAGAACTATTGGTGCGATAGTTACAATTAATTCATTTACAATTCCATCATGTAAACAAGACCAATTTAATTCTCCTCCTCCTTCGATAAGGATTTTTCTATAGCCCATATCATACAATATTTTGAAAAGTCTTTTTAAATTTACTAATTTTGATCCAATTATTATAACATAAGCTCCTGATTTCTTTATTTCTTCTATAGTATCTCTACTAGCCTGTTTTGTAACAACAATTATAGTTTTAATTTTAGTAGCAGATTTAAGAATTTTAGAATCTAATGGTATTCTACCATAACTATCTATAATAATACGGGTTGGAGATATCTTATTTTTTCTTGTGAATCTAATATTTAACATAGGATTATCTATAAGAACTGTATTTATACCGACTACTATTGCATCAACTTTAGATCGTAATTTATGAACGCGTACTAAATCTTTTTTTGAAGAGATACATGAATTGCCACTATAAGAAGAGATTTTTCCATCTATAGTCACAGCAGAATTAATAATTACTTTTAAATCAGCAGGGAATTTCATTTATAAATCTGCCATCTATCATGATAGCTTTTATTGCTCCACAAGAAAGTCTATGAATAATAGAAGAATAGATATTATGAATAGGTTGTAAGTCTATATGATACTTATCAATGAATAAGAGATCTGCACATTTTCCAATTTCGATTGAGCCAGAATTCAAATTAAATATTTCCCCAGGATTAACGGTAATCATTTTTAATAATTCTTTTGGATCTATTGAATTAGAATATTTAGATGATTGCGATTTAATTACTTTCCATAGATAATCTAACTCTTGCAAAAGATTTGGAGAATTAAGCATAATGTTATCAGTACCTATTGATATCTTAAATCCTAATTTTAACATAGTTACGACATTGGGAATTCCATTTCCAAGAATTCCGTTAGATCTTGGACACAATACTATGCCTATATTATTATGTAAGGCAAGAGTGAGATCTTGCAAATCAGCATGTGTCATATGGATCAAGATATCTGGTTTAAGAAAGTTTATAATTCTCTCAACTTCCGTTTTTCCTGTAAGTAATTTTGAGAATTTGATAGTACTTTTGGATTCAGCCGCATGAATAGCAATTATTTTTTTTTTATGAACTAAATAATTATTTTTATTGAATTCTTTAACTTTGTATTTATATTGCTTAAGAGCATAATCAGTATTTTCATTAGCACCGCTTAATCCTAATCCATCACTTAATTCTAGTACTCTTGAAAGAGATTCCAAAGATAGTTTTGGTAACTTATCTAATTTTTCATCAATATCTTTTTTTTCAGTTTGTTTTTTATTTTTCAGTATTTTTTTTAAATTAAAATAATATTCTATTCTACCTAAAATTACTGATTTTATAGGTAGATCTTGTATAGATTCTTTTAATAACTCAACTCCTTCAGGTCCACCTTCACGAAAATCTACAAAATATATTGTACCTTTTATCATCATAGAAATGGCAGAAGTGCGCATAAAATATTTTAAATGTTCTTTCATACTTTTATGCAAGATTTTCTTTTTAATTCCATAAACAGGATTAATCATTTCATCAAAAGTAGAACTAATCGATATATCCTTTCCTATTGAATCTGCTATATGAGTATGGGAATTTATAAATCCAGGGATAACAAGAAATCCCGTTCCATCATAAACTTTTGTATCAGTAAAATTATAATGATCAAGATATGCATCTTCTTTACCAACATCTATTATTATTCCATTTTCATTAATACAAATAAATCCGTTATGTATAAAAAGTAAATCTTTCCCATATAACATACTGATATTTCTAATGATAAGAATCATTTAATTTCATAGATTGGAATAATTTGTCCTTTCTTACGCAATTTTCTTATCCAATCTAGAGCTTCCGTAGCATTCTTAGCAGATTCTCTAGAAGTCCTTCCAAATCCTATACCACAATTAAATTTAATATCTAATTCATCAGAAATACTATTTAATAAATAAGAGATTTCATCTTTTTCTATTAGATCTACAATAATCATAAAATTATCACCTCCTAGAAAAAAAGTTAATGAATTTTTCTTAAGGAATTTATCCATAAGAAGAATATATGATTTCATTACCTTAACAGTAGTTTCATAAGGAGAGATATGATTTCCAATACTCGATGAACCATTTATGTCAATATGAAGTGTTTTTATTTTTTTGTCATTTAAACTAGAAGACATATCTGAAAGATTATTTATTTCACCATAGATTTGAAACTCTTTATCAAGGAATTTTCCATTTTTCCTTGCCTGATATGCATCAATATTTGCATCTAATGGAGTTTTTCCATTTCCTATTGTAAAAGATATACAGAGCTCTGTATGTTTAAGAGAAATCTCTTTTATTATTGAGATATGATCCTGTAATGTTAGCGTGTTTGTAATTACAAAATATTCATCAAATCTATTGAAGAATACTAGACAATTATATTTTGAGAATAAATTTTGAAGATCATGATAAATCTTGGCTTGAAGCATTTGTAATTCTGCTTCTCTATCACTACCAAGGGTTAATGTCCATGTCCCATAACCTTCTATTTTAATTATTGTTAGCTGGATGTTCATTTTATAATAATAGTTTCATTTTGACTACGTTGAGTTTCATTTAATTTTTTTATTCTAGTCACCATATTTACAGCTGCATTTACTGCACGTACTGGAACTATTTTAGCTCTTTCCCATGCCTGTTCAATAGTCATGTTGGGTCCTGATACACCTAATGCAATTGGTTTTTTATATTGTAATGATAAATCTGATATCAATCTAGCTGTATTTTCAGCAATTATTATATCATGATTTGTATCACCTTTTATAACTGCACCTAAAGTAATTACAGCATCAATAGCACTATCTTGTAATAGATGACTTACTACTAGAGGCATATCAAACGTTCCAGGAACGTAACAAATATGACTAATAGTTGAGTTTAACTTTGATGCATGAATTTTTGCTTCTTCTAACATTACATCAGTAATTTCATAATTAAATTCAGAAACAACTATTGCTAATTGAACTTTAACCAATTGAAATTTAAATCACCGAATATGTCTTTAATTGATTAGCTTCTAATAAAGGAAGACCTTTTATTTCTGCATATTTATATGCTTCAGCAACAGATAGAGATCTAAAAGTGTGAGAATCAAGCATTTCACAGATTGCAACAGCTGGAGTTAGACCTGCGATCTTTGCCAAATAAACAGCAAGTTCTGTATGACCAAATCGTTCTTTTAAAAGACCGTTTGCTGCGATCAATAGAGAAACATGACCTGGAGTTCGAAAATTCTTGATAAATTCTGATACTCCACCAAAATCAATGTTTTTGCAAACTGACGCAAGTTTGGAAATTGTTAGAGCACGATCATAGTCAGTAATTCCCGTATAAGTATCTCTATGATTAACCGAAATTGAGAAAGAAGGTTTATCTCCATAAGGAGAACGACCATTTGTCATAGTTGAAAATAAAGGATGATTATTAGAAACACAGTTTAAAATATCATGTAAATATAATAGTCCCAATTTTCTGGAAATATATCCGTCTATAGCTAGGCACAACAGACCACCGGCGTCATTTCTCATAGTTGCTATATGAGATGGTTTTATATTTTCTGCAGCTATTATCATATCGATTTCATTTTCTCTATTATTATCATCATGAATAAGAACAAATTTTCCTAGACTGAGTGCTGTTATCGCTTCTTCTACTGTTGACAACACAAATTATAAAAACACTAGTCATTATATATTTTACTAAAAAATTTGTTATTACTACTTTTTTGGTAAAAGACTTGAAATATATTTACCAACAATATCAAATTCAATATTAACTTTATCTCCAATTGATTTTATTCCTAAAGTGGTTTTTTTTAATGTATGAGGTATTAAAGATATAGATAATAAGTTTTTCTCCATATCCACTACAGTTAAGCTGATGCCATCAATTGTAATTGAACCTTTTCGTATTACATAGTGAAAAGATTGTTTTTGTTCTTTAGAGATTTTGATAATAAGTTTTGTTTCAGTAGGATAAATAATTTTGTCGTGGATAATACCTGTACAATCTACATGACCTTGAACAAAATGACCATCAAATCTACCAGAAGCTTTCATACTTCTTTCAATATTAACTCTATCACCTTTCTTTATTGAACCTAAAGATGTTTTTCTTACTGTTTCTCCAATTACTGAAAATTCGGCAATACTCCCATTTAATTTAGTTATTGTCAAACATACTCCATTTACTGCTACACTTTGACCAATCTTTAAACCATTACTTAACTTTTCCAAATCTATAGAAAATTTAATCTCAGCAGGATATTTGGATTTCACTTTTTTTATCTCTTTAACAGATTTTATTTGACAGAGAGATTCTATTATACCAGTAAACATTTTATAATTTCATTTTTTATTGTTAGTGAAGATAATATAAATAAACAACTATTAATACTATTCACTTTAATAGAGAATACTAATCATAAAAATTTAGAATAATATACCTTAAATTATATATCACCATCTTAAAATAACATAATTGCCAATAAAAAAAGATATCAATTTTGAGTTTACTTGAATATAAGATATTATTGCATAGAAAAAGAAGATACAATACTATCTGTTTTATAATATTATTCCTTCAAATTGCACAAGAAAAATAGTATTTTACGAAAAATTGCTATAAAATATAATAACAACTAATAAGTCCGTTATTCAGAAGAATAGTCTAAGCCATTAAACAACTGATAACAAATTAAAATATACTTAGACAATTATTTGTATTGCATATAATTTTGAATTATAGACATGAATTATTTTTAATAAGATTTATTAATAACTAATTTAAAATAATTCTGATGATATTAACTTTTTTGTATCCTTATTACTAGTAAGTTAAAGTTTGAAAAATTAAGTGTTAAATAATTAAAAATACTTTAATAAAGTAGATATCAAAGATAAATGATCAGAAAAAAAATTTACTTTTACAAGTAATAACAGAAAATGATGGTGCACTTTTGCTTTGATTACCAAAAATAAAACATGGTATACATACATTTGTAGTTATTATAATCAATGTATTGAAATTAGTAAGGAAAAAGCTAAAGATGCGCCTAGAGAATTAGATTTGGTAGAGTAGGAGATGATTATTGAATTTAAATCCTTTTTTATAAAAATAGATAGATTTTTAGAAAAATATAATATTTCAAAAGAGGGATCTTTTAAAATGAGAGAAATATCATTAACTTTAAGTATTTTCAATTACAGATAAAAGATTATGAATGATATCTTTAAGATTTTATGAATTCTTATAATAGTCAAGCAAGGCTTATAATAATATTATATACTAAAAATAATCAAATAGAATGAATAAAATAACAACCAAGCGAGGCAATCATGTTATTGAGAAATTAAACGAATTTGAGTTTAAAATTAATGTTGATAATTCTAAAAGAATGAATGTACCAGTTACGATTTATGCAGATGATAATTTGATTTTGAAGATGAGTGAA
>JAATVJ010000028.1 GCA_014523515.1 Nitrososphaerales archaeon TH1177
CTGACCTTCTTTTCCATCTCCTATATTTTTTCCATCAACACTAATAACGCCAATAATTTCTGCAGCTGTTCCAGTGAGAAAAATCTCTTCTGCAGTATAAAGTTCAGATCTAGCTATTGTTCTTTCTACAATATTGTAACCAAGGTCTTGTGCAAGTGTAATTACTGTATCTCTCGTAATTCCTTCAAGAATTGATGAATCTATATTAGGGGTATAGATAATTTTATTTTTAATCATAAAGATATTTTCACCAGGAGCTTCACTTACATTTCCATCTCTATCAAGCATTATAGCTTCATCATAACCATGTCTTTTACATTCCTGTGTTGCTAGAATGGAGTTAAGGTAATTTCCTGCCGCCTTTGCAATAGTTGGAGTAGAAGATTCATGAATTCTCCTCCATGATGAAACTCCAACTCTGATACCTTCAGTTTTAAAGTATTTTTGAAAAGGAAATACTATTATTACTGTATGAGTTGGAGATTCATAATTTACATTTAGATCTATACCATGTACTCCTACAAATGAAAGTGGTCTAATATAACAAGATTCTCTCATGTTCACCTTGCGTAGCAACTGAATAGTACCATTAATTAAATCATCAAGTGTATAGTTAATTTTAATAGAATAAAATGAAGCTGAGCGAAATAGCCTTTCCATGTGTTCTTTTAATTTAAATACATGTAAATTATTACTAGAGTTGTAAGCTCTAATTCCTTCGAAAATTGAAGTACCGTAATGTAATGCATGGGTGTTAATTGGAATTAATGCTTTTTCCCATTCTACAAATTTACCGTCAAACCATATGAATTGTGCTCCCTTGTGTTTCATTTGAAGGAACGTATTTTAAAGATTTAATAAAAGTTTTCTGTATGGTTTTACAAAAAACCATTTTTGGGGAATTTGACTCCAACTATTTTTAAAGTCTCATCTTTTTCATTGGCAAATTTTTCAATAACATTCCAATTATCTTTTATAATTTTTACTACTGGAGAAGGAATTTTTTCTTCCCAGGTAGAATCTTTGAAATTTTCTCTTTTATTCAAAGCCTGCTCATAAATAATTTTCTTAACCTGAGAGGCAGAGATTGGAAGTCTAGTAGCTTTCATAGGATTAAACCGATAGATCCTTAAGACATATCTTTCAATGCGGTCGCCTGTATACGATATGAATTTTTTTTCATTAATTGACTTTAAAATCTGATCCCTAATTTTCCAAGAATAAGGTGAAAAAAGGGGAGGTAAATACTTGAGAAAGGGAGAAAAAAATGTGTAATTAGGAGAAACAATAACCTTTCCTTCATTTGGAAAGACTGATCTTATCATTGATTTTCTAATGTCATATGTAAATGGAAAACTGCGTGTATTTATCTCATGTCCATTTTTTATAAATCTTACAGGGAAAACGTATACTGTATAATTTTTCTGTAGATTAGTAATTATCTCTTGATGTGCTTTTGTAAATGGGTTAAGATGAGCTAGATAAAGAGCAGCAATTTTTTCCATAATGCAACTATATCTAATTTACTTCTTTTTCGCTTTAAAAACTAAGAATAATTCTATGTGTATAAATAATACTATTAATAAAGTAAAAATAACAAAAATTAATGTTAGTTTTCAAAAAATATAACTAACTTAGCTTCTTTTTACTTCTATTTCTATTGTAGAGACGTTTCTTGTTCTACCGTCTTCTGATTGAACGGTCTCTGAACCAATTTTTACCTCACCAATAGCATAGCCTGCATTTTCCATTCTCTTCAATATTATTTGTGAAACATCAACTGCTCTGCCTATACTTAACCCTCTTGCCTTTATGGTTACTGCCGGTTGATTTGCTAGTTGAATTAATGTTGATGTAACATATGCCATCAATGGTTTTTTTCCTATGTAGATTGCATCTCTCAATTGAACATCATTTTGTTGTGGTGGAATCTGATTTTGTTGTTGTGCTTCTTCAGACATACTTCTTTATGTTGAATAAGGATAATTTAAATCTAAAAGGTCAAGATGAAAGATAAACAATTAACTTGATTAAATGGTTTGAAATTTGAAGACGTTGATAGTAACTTTCCCATTTTTCTTTTTTTTATACTATATAAGAATTAAATAAATTTCTCAGAAAACTTTTCTATTTGATATATATTGATTAAAAAGTTTTTTTATATAGTAAGATTTTATTAAATCTATAACAAAAAAATCTTTGAACTGATATCAAATAGTAAAAAAATAATAATTACTACACTTTGGTATAGTTAACTTAGGTATCAATTTCCATAGCCATTGTAAATAATTCAATTAGAATTAAAAAGTTAATTTTAATGAAAATGAGAATTAAAACATACTTGAATCGAATTCAAGATGATAAAATTATTTAAACAAACATATTCTATTTAATTTGTTATGATAATATCTTTGAGACCTCATCTAACAGGTTCTTTACTCCTATGGTTTTAGATATAAAACCAAAAATACATTTTTTGTGAATTAGATCACTAATTTTCTCTTTTTCCAAATCATAAGCAGAAATTAGCATTATTTTAACTCCATTTATTTTGTTAATCTCACACGCAACCTGCTCTCCATTCATATCTTTTAACTTGTAATCAACTAATATTAGGTCAACTGGTGATTTTTCACGTAATTCTTTATATTTGTCAATACATTCTTTTCCATC
>JAATVJ010000244.1 GCA_014523515.1 Nitrososphaerales archaeon TH1177
ATATAGCATTAAATTTACCATGTGATGCTAAAGATCCCCAAGACCGTCTCTTAGATGTTCTTATAGGGAGAGCTCCTGATATGATTACAATGGCCCTTGGATATATTCCACAATTGTCATCTCCTCCCGACATGTGTATTTATCATGGTCAGTTTGGATTTGGAGATCCTGTAACTGATATTGTTCTAAAATCAGTAGCAGATGATCCAATAACATTAAGAGGTCCACATTCAGTGGCAATAGTGAGTCATGAATCGTACATACCAGAAGAAGTATCTTTTATGCAACAACAACATAACATGACAGGCTCTTAATAACTATATATTATTTTTATTGTATTGTCGACAAATAATATAGAAAATTTAACACGTTTGTAATCTATAATGGTCATATCATAGAGAAGACTCTCCTTTAACTATAATAATAGATTAAATAGCAGAAACATGTTTTAAGATAATCTTTACTATTATTAGCAGAAATACATCATAAGAGATTAGGAAATGATATGTTATGCAATAAAAATACTCTACAAGTACAAGAATTTTATTTTTTCTTTAAAATTGATAATAATATTATTGTCATTCCAATACTTATAGCAACTCCTACTCCTATAATTAAATAAGTTGCAAAACTTGTACTTTCATTATCATTATCAACGTCTGATTTAAATGAATCCATAAGAAATGGAGATGATGATGATGATTGATAAGAAGGTATAATTACGTCAAATGTAACTGGAGTAATAGAAGAATTTGTATCTACCCTTAAAAAAACTTGATGAGTTCCATAATTAGCAAAGGAATGTTTTACAGAAAAATCACCATCATTTACTGTTATATTATCAAATCTGAATAATTCTGAGCCTTCTGTAACAACTACTCTTGCTATAAAATTTTTAATGTGTTCATTTGTTGTTGAATTTAAAACGCTGAATTTTAGATTTGTTAAAGTATTTATGTTTATCTTTTCTGGCTCATACCCAAATTGAACTTTAATTTTGTCATCTTGGTCCATAATTTCTTGTATGACGATATTATTATTGTTGTTAGATATGTGAGAATAAACTGTGAGGTAATTATTTAAATATAAAAATATTGTAATGCCAAAGAAAAATAACAAATACTGAACTTTAGATAACTTTCTATAATACAATATACTATCAGACAAGTATGAATTTTTAATTACTTTAATTTATTTGTAATATAGGGATATTGTTGTCTATGATTTATATTGTCTCCAAAGTAAAAAACATTGATATAAAATTACATATTTTATCGAAGCTATTTTTATATTCATCTTTAGTTAAAACCATGAATAAAGTAATGAACTGAAATATCTCTCTATTCTATTAATATATCTGTATCAGATTAGAATAAAACATAATTTTTTTATTTCAGTAATTCTTATTAATGATTTTTTTTCATAATCTTTTTTTCTTTTTTTTATCTTGTGCTTTTGAAATAAATCTTATGTCACAGACTCTTTAGAAGAATTAGGTAAATCTAATCTTTCTCTTACTATTACCATCCCTTCTGCTTCTTATTTTGTGGAGTTTGTTCCTCAATTTTAATCAGCAATAACCTATCCAAATGTCCTTGAAGAATATGCTGATAAACTTTTGGAATAAGAAAAAATAGAATCAATCAATTCATTTTTGAAACTGCAACAGATAAAGAGGATATTGGCATTATTATTAGCAGTAGTAGTAGTTCATGTATTGCCTCTTTTGAAATTCTATCATAAAATATCAAGTCATCTGGTTTAAGATTATAAAACTCTGATCTTAATCTAGGAAGATATATCGCCACAATTCGTCCTCCTAAAAAGACTTCACCAAATACAAAATTTTATTCTCCAGAATATGCATCCATATTACAAATAACTAGGATCTTCATTTCTATTGTTGGTTTAATTATTTTTAAAATCCAATGCAATAAGTCAGAGGATCTAAGTTGATTTCCTTGTCTATTAATATAATTGTGAATATCTATTTTTAATATTGGGGCAATAGTAACATTAATGATATTAAATTCCATTGATATGATATCATATAATAAATTCAAAATATTGTTATTGATGTCTTTTCCAATAGGTTGTATAATAATTTTCATGTATATTGTATTAGAGTTACAATTTATATTATTTTTTTAAGAATATATATGGAAAACTTTACATTTTAATATCAATTAATCAGTAATCACATTCGCATTATCACAGATAAATCAAACTTGGTAATACAATAAATTAATGATTTGAAATTAAGCATCTAATAGTTGTTATATTTCTATTACATTGATTTATAAAATAAGAATTCTAGTTTATTAAAAAAAATTACTTTACATAGCCACATAAATTAAAGAATTTAAGCTTATTTTTTTATAAAAACGATTATTGATATAGTAGAGATAGCAAATAAATCAAAGTATAACAACAGATATACAAAATATCTGATCCATAAAGATTTAATTCAATTAACTATTTTTTTCTCACTATTTTTAATAAATGGAATTATCAATTGTCTGGAAATAATATCAGAATTTTCTTATACTTAATTTATACTTTTCAATGGTTTTTAATTTTAATTATTTGTTATAAATGCCAATAAAAATTTTTTTGGCTACTCTTTAGCAACAACGAATATTCTATCTGAATATTCTGTTAATGAATTCTAGATAATTCGAAGTTGTTATCAGTTATCATTATTTAGATTTTTTATTCCGGATGAATTGTATTCTACATTATGAGCTTTATTTAAAGAATAATTGTAATATATTATATAGAAATTCTATTTGTTTCTACAATATCTCTAATTTATAAAAAAAAGAAATTGTAACTAATTTAATAAATTATGAAAATTCTAATAATATTATAAAATTTAAGGATCGCTAGAATAATTCTTAATCATCTTATTTTATTTCAGGAAGGAATTAATTATATCGATTAAATCTTAGTATAACTAACAAAAATGCTCTTTTACATTTGCTATATATTAGAAACTTATCATTGTCCTTTTAAAAAATTCTTTTGTATTTCAAAACACTTAATTAAAACTCTTAAATAAATCTATTTAAGGTTTAATTAATATGTTCAATTTATTTGATAAAGTTCACATCTATAATTCAAAAGCATCGTTTTTAGTTCCTATAATTATTTTTTTTATGGCTGGAACCGGGATATCTATAGTGTCTAATGATTTTAACTCAATTGTTTTTGCATCTGCAGATATAAACAATAATAACTTCTCTTTATCTTCATCTTCTATTCTTGATAATGGTAGCTACACATTTATAGAACAAAAGACAGTTATGTCCCAACCTGCTCCTGTAAGGCATCCAGGACAACCGTCTCACGAGGTGGTATTTGCTCTTCCTTTAAGGGATGATGGAAAGGTTTGGTCAGGTACGGTAACATTTACGGCGAGTAAACCAATAGAGGCAGAGATTCTTCATACTTATGCTCCAGAACAGAAACCAGATTCATTACATGGTGAACCC
>JAATVJ010000245.1 GCA_014523515.1 Nitrososphaerales archaeon TH1177
ACAATATCTATTTTCCTTGATAATAAACAAATAATTTTTTAATTTTATACTAAGATTATACATATAAATTTAATACATATATTTACTCAAATTTAAATATTATTGAAGATAAACAACTATTTTCAGTTAATAATTTATAAAAAGACTGGTAGCATAATTTATGCATGAATAGGTTTATTAAAATATATGTCTTGTAATATAAACTTTAATTGAGTACTGCCAATATTTATTGAATTTGAATTGTATGTTTATGTGTATGCGGCAACATATAATTATTTTTTAATAAAATAAATTTATAAATTTTATATAAATTAAATTTCTAAAAGATTTAGATATAGAGTAATACTTAATAGTTAATGTATGTTACTGTTAATAATAATTTGAGTGATATTAACCACAAACAGGCTAAAACAACATTGATTTACACAATTATGCATCCTCCACCAATAATAATGGCTAAAGACTCAGAATCTATTTACACAATATCGACTTTAATGAAAAAAAAACAAGTAAGTTCTATAATAATTATTGATCAAAATGATAAACCAGTAGGAATAATAACAGAAAGAGATATTGTGAGAAGAGTAATTGCAGATGGTAAAGATCCTAATACTGCGAAAGCAACAGAAATTAAATCTCAACCATTAATAACAGTTGAGGCAGATGCTTATTTATTTGATGCTGTTAAGATCATGGAAAAAAATAATATTAGAAGAGTACCTGTAGCCAAAGATAATGCAATAGTAGGAATTGTAACTATAACAGATATAATTAAGCATCTTCATACAATACATAAGGAAGACCATTATCTTTTAAGATTTATGATTAGATACAGAAAATATTTAGAAGAATAAATATAGAATTTTATAATATGATTACTGCATTTAGAAACAACTCAAAATTATAAAAGGGTATCATAGATTCTGTAGAGGATTGGATATTATAAAATAAATAATATAGGTTAAAATAATAATGAAAGATGACAGGACTTAGAGAAGAAATTGAAGTAAGGCTTTAAAAGATCTATATTTCAAATTAAAATTTTCAAAAAAAATAAGGCATATATACTATAAAATTATTTTAAAATAAAAAATTGATGAATTTACTAAATAACAATATTGTTAAAGGAAATAAATATAATTTATCTGATCCTCTTTCTTCTAATCTAGTAGTTATTTTGTGTACTGAAAATTCAGATGGTAAAATTGAAGGACTTGTGCAATATCAAACAGAATTATTTTAAACTTGAAATCATAGTAATTGATGGATTTTTTAGGGATGATATAGTAAAGATCTCAAAAAAAATAGGTGGAGTTATGATAATATAGCAATCTAAAAAATTTTCTGGTAACAGAATAACTATGAAGACGGATTTAAATAAAGTGATCTACATTATACAATATTCTGAAGCGTTATATTTATCATCTTCATGTTATATCTATTTTGCTTAATCCACAATAATTCCAGTAAAATTAATCGGTAAGATAATAGGGATTAATGAATGGTGACAAGAAAAGGATACAGAAAATCTATAGGTCTAGCTGATCTAGTTAGTCTTGGTCTTGGAGGAACAATAGGTTCTGGAATATTTATTGTTCCAGGGATAGCTGTAGGAATTGCTGGTTCAAGTTCTATAATTGCTTGGTTATTCGCTTCACTATCTGTATCATGTGTTATGTATTCTCTCGCAAAGGCTTCATCCAGATATCTAGCTACAGGAGCTTTTTTTTATTTATTTGCAAAAGTTTTTGGTAAAAGGATATCTATTTCACTTGTTTTTCTATATCTTGTATCATCAGTATTTGGAATTTCAACAATAGCATCTGGAATAGGACAGTATATTTTCTCTTTTGGATTTCATGATATCAATCTTATCTTAATGGTTGAAATTTCTATAATCATAGTTTTTTGTCTATTAAATATTAAAGGATTATATTTGTCTGCAAAGATAGAAATTATATTAACAATTGCAAAAATTTCTCCTTTGATCATATTATCTATTCTTTTACTTCCATTTTTAAATGAAAGTAACTTCTATCCTTTTTATCCCGCTTCAAGTTTTGATTTTTTGAAGACAATTGTGATAGTTTATTGGTCTTTTACAGGTTTTGAAATAGCTGCATTATTTTCTGATGAGACAAAAGGAGGACAAAAAATAGTTTATAGATCACTCAAAATAGTTATTGGAATCACTATATTTATCTACATTTTTTTAAATTTTTCTTTAATTGGATCTGTGGGAAGCTATATTCTTGCAAATTCTCCCGCACCTCTTGCTACTGCATATGGATTAATCTTAAAGGAATCAAATATAGTGATTGGATTAATTGGGATTATTGCGATGCTCTCTGCAATCAATGCTTACATTGTTGGTACAACTAGGGTGCTCCAAAATATCTCTTACCAATTAGGATTTCAAATACTAAAAGAATTAACTTTTAGTGGATCTCCGCTAGCGGCTACAATGACAGTCGCGATCATAACTTCCATTCTACTATTATTCTTCTCAAATCAATTTGAAGAATTAGCAAGTATTTCAGTTATTACAATATTATTACCATACTTTTTTGTTTGTCTTTCTGCATATAAAATATTCTTTGACGATTATAAAACAAAAATTATTGCAAGTTTTGGTGCTTTTTCAGTATTTGCAATATTTGCCCTTTATTTTGTAATTCCTTTTTTTTAGTAATATTTTTGTTACTCGGATAAATGATATATATAGAAATTTTAGCTAGAAATGAGTCAAATCTTGTAACCATCTTCAGATGGAAAAATAACTTCTTTCTATAAATGATTATAATTCTTTGGATATATTACCAAATAGTCTAATCTCTCTTTTTTTCTTCCTGAGTTGCTATTGAATTATTCTCTAACATTCTGATTATTTTCATTCATAGTTATTTCATCATAGTCAATATTGCATTTGGATTGATTCTATTTGAAGGATTAAGATCTAATATATAAAAGCGATTGATTGGTGCACAAATAACAAGTAAGATATTATTTCCAGATCCTTTTGTTTGTTGATTATTATTTATATAATGTAATAGCTTTGTAGAGTTTTGTTGAAATATAATTTCATGATCAGATAGATTCAATTCTTTAGAGTAAAAAATGAATTGAGAATAGAAATACTTTAGAGATAAATAAAAAAAATTACGATATATTGATTGAGGATTTATGTAGTCATTATACATGCATTAAATAGAACTAAATTACTGGTGACATATTTATCTCATGACTTTATAAAGTTATTAGATTGCAATTTTTCATCAAATTCTTTATCCATGTTTGCAAACCGTATATTTAACAAAATATTTTGCTTTGGCTATATCTCCTTTGTTAAATCCTTTTGGTTTATTTCTTTAATAGCATTTAATAAAGAAGTATAATAAATAGAATTAAAGAAATAATTAATTTCATAATAGTTGGAAAATGTATTTATAGAATTCTTGAACAATTCTAGGTAAAATTACATATCTATAATTATTGTATTACGTAATATATATAACTGCGAGAGCTACTTATTTAAGTAAATATAATAGAGATTTTATTTAATATCAATTTAAAAACTCCATCCTTTTATATCTAAATTTTAATTATAATGATACTTTTAATTATTATTATTATTATTATCTATAATTAGTCATTTTTCTAATCAAAAGTAAATAAGTAAAAATTAAATATAATTTTATATAACTTTAATAGAAAGTAATTAATTATTTATATTATGAGTTTTCCAGATGATATAGATCCATACAATTTCTTTAGACAATTCTTTGGTGGCGGGGGACGTAGAAGAGGCGAAAGAAGAG
>JAATVJ010000246.1 GCA_014523515.1 Nitrososphaerales archaeon TH1177
ATCTCTGTGACCTTTTATCTGCAAATATTTGTCAGTTACAACTTTACCACTATTATCATGTTCACAAGAAATATCAATAATGGATTTCTCTGGTACAACTCCTGCGGTCCAGATAAGTGTATCTGCTATTATATGACTATTATCTTTTAGGATGATTTTTTTTGGACCACGTAGGCTTAATAGATTTTCTTTATTCTTACTACCTTCTATTATAGACTTTACATCAATAACTCTATTATTCAAAATAACTTCTACATTCTTTTTCTTTAATTCTTCTAAAGCAAAGTTACCAAGTTGGTCATCCATTTCTGGCAATATTCTAGAACCAGAATTAATTAGAATAACTCTTACATCTTTTATATCTATATTTTGGTAATAATCTCTAATAGATTCTTTTATAAAATCATTTATTTCTCCAATAGTTTCAACACCTGCAAAACCTCCACCAACTACAACATATGTAGTTAGACTCTTTTTGATGTTTTCTAATATATTTTGTTTATCTTTATAATTTAAAACAGAATTTTTAACAGTAATATTTTTAATTTCCCGATCTATTACTACGACATCTTTTCTTTCTTCAAATAGTAACATATCTGTCTGTTCTAATGTATCAATAATATGACTTCTAATTGAAAATGCATCATATAGACTTTTCATTGTAAATGATGCTTTCTCCAAATTTTTATTTCCAAAGAAATTTGTATTACTGCCCAAGGCCAAAACTAGATAATCATAATACAACGATTTGGCATAACGAGTGTTTAAGTTGACATAATTTTCATCATTATCATTATTTATATTATCATTTGAAGTATCTGAAGACTTTACTGAAGGTAAATGATTTGATAATGTATCTAATTTCTTGTCTTCTTCTATACTGTTACTATAATTACCAGCAGTAAATCTTGCTTCCAAAATTTGATTTGTAAATTCTATTTTTTTGTTCATTAAATCTATTGATTTAACTTCAGATTCTATGAACCTGGCTCTTTTACAAAATGCCCTCAATGGCGATGCAACATGCTTTGTTTCTATCATCCCAGAAGATACTTCATGTAACATAGGGGTAAAAAGAAAGAAATTATCTTTGCTTAGTAGTGTTATATCTACTCTGATATCGTTTTGAAATTCTTTTTGTAGTTTTGTAAGAACTTCAATACCTGCGAAGCCTCCTCCCAATATTGCAATTTTCTTTTGTTCTATTGGAAGCCTACTATGTACTAATTGTAGGTGTTTTTTAATGATATCTATTCTCGAAAAAGATACATTACAGATATTACATTTGTATTTTGTACCGAATTTTACAGATAATGCTGAAGATACAAGACCAACTGTAATACCAAATAAGAGATTAATAAATAATGAATTAATTAAAATATTTAACTTGTTATTTTGAATTTGTTGAGATACTTCTTGTTCTGATAAAGTTGGATCGATATCAGCAATAGTTCGAATATTTTCTGGAATCAAAACAAATTCATTTACTGGAATCGCCCATACAATAAATATTATTGTACCTGCAAAAATTCCATAAATAAAACCATTTTTTGGATTGCTAATATTCAAAATATTTGTTTTATACAAGAATATGCCTGTTATTATCCCTATAGAAACTGCTGTCATCAAATGAATTATAAATCCTGCAGTAGCAGCAGATGAAGAATAAACACCCATTACATGTCCAAATATAATCCATGATGTATAGTATGATTGCCCACTTATGAATTCATAAATAGTTCTAGGAAGAATCATTGTTATAGCACCAATTATAGCACCTGCTACAACATACAAGACTTCTCTCTTCAGAGAGAAATCAATTTTTATCAAGTTAAGATCATCATGTAAATTTTTATTTTTTATATTTCTATGTTTCATACCTAATATCTCTTCTTTACTTATTTTTATATTATTTATTAATTTGAGATATCAAATAATTTTTAAATTTGATACAAATGATTCATAAAGTCTATTTAATACTAATGCAATCCATCTTCTTTTATGATTTCTTATTGAGTCATACTCTGCATATGATAAGATTTACTAGTTTTATAGTATTCTGGATTTTACTTTGATTTCTTTAGAACTAGTATTAATAAAGGTCATTATTTGTCTCTCATTACTACTCTTGAAAACGTTGTGCTATTTTTGCAAAATTATTATATACATTCTGTTTGCATGGATGATTTTCCATAAACCACCTGTCTCCAGTCAAGATACAACTATTGCATATCCAAATATTTGAATTAGAACTACGTCTTTGAATTAGAATTGTCTTTTTTATTATGGTTCCCTTTCTCCCAGGTTTACTCTTTTGTTTTACTTGATCATTACGTTCTTTTAATTCTGAATCATTATATAATAAAGGAAAAAAAGATTCTATTACTAGAGGAAAAGAACAAACAATTACTGTAAATATTATTGATAAGGACTCAAAAGAAGAAGTATCTGGGATTGAAATCAATGGATTTATAAGGATGCTTCTAAAACTACTACAAAGTCTTTTTCTGGAATAACAGACAATGATGGTAAGTTTTCCTATTCCTGGAAAATAAGAGGAAATTCAAAACCAGGATTATTTGAGATGATGGTAAAAGTAAAATCTCTTCTTGACAAATACTTCAATATTAGAACATACAAAAAGATTTGAAATAATGTCTAAACAAAAGTGATTCAAAAAAAAATAAATCAATGTGCTACTATATTATTATTTAGAATCATACATTCCTTTATTATTTATCTATTAGATCTTTAGAAAATTTACTTTTTCTTATTGCCGCTAGAAGAAGCAGAAGAAGAAGGGATTATTTTTCCAACTGCTTTATTGTTTATTTCTGATTTTAACTCTATTCCTTTCATATTTGCTGGATCTGTATTATTATTATTTTTATTGTTATCATCATTATCCTCATTGTAGACTATCTTATTTTCAGGTTGACTTATTAAAAATGCATTAAACCTATTTGTTAAGAATTCCATTGATCTTTTCAAATCATTAATTTCTTGTTCTTTTTCTTGAAGTTTACCTTTAATTATATAGTCTTTGTTTTGATTCTTTTCTTGAAGTTCTTTGATTTGTTTGGAGAGTCTATTTTCATCATTGATTGTTAAATCATTTACAACCTTGAGATATTCATTTAATAATTGAGATTCAGTAGGTCTAAAATAATTAACGTCTAAACCTAGTTTTGCATTATGACCTAATAATTTTTCTTTTACATAATGGTTAACGTTATTTTCTATACAAATGGTATCAAATATCTTACGGAATGCGTGGCATCGCATCATAGGTTTTCTTATCTGTGCTCTTTTTGTAGGATCTTTTTCACCTGATTGTTTAGGTATTAGTTGTGACTTATGCTGTAATCTACTTACTGATTGTTGTATTGAATCGGACGAGATGTGTTTATCAAAATAATGATCTTCTATTCTTTCTTTCTTGTATCCATTTGCTTTTGATGTTTTTAGATAAATAAGAGGTGATTCAGGTGCTATACTATCTCCTATTTTTTTTCTGTATTCAAGATATTTGTTTATTATTGAAGCACATTCAGGAGTGCAATAGGTAACATATTTTTCTTTTGAATCAAATGAATAAACATTGATTTTATATATTTGAAATTTTTCTATATATTGTAAATCTTTGATTTTTAAATCTGCTAGTCCTCCTACTCTTATGCCACTTGATAGCATTGTTAAAATAATAACTTTCATTCTTAGATCGGCATGATCCAATAACTGAATAATTTCTTCTTTTGTGTAAACTCTATCTTCTATAATTTTACCATTGCTATTTCCATTTTTCCTTCCTAAACAATTATTAGATATTTGTTCCCAATCTAATTTTATGCCATTTATTGCAAAAAATTTTTTTATTGCACTATAAGCATTCATTAAGGTTGTATGAGATAATTTCTTTTCTACTGAAAGGTGAAGGAGATAATCCATAATACTTTCATATTTTTCTGAATCTGACATTTCCATTAACTGTTCAAATTCAGTAAACTGACAGAACTTGAGGAAATCTTTTAGATATTTTGTATAAGTTTTTTTAGTTTCAGATGCAATTTTTGAATGTTGAAATTTCTGAAAACAAGTGTACTTTGATTGGTAACGTCTTGCTGTTGTTATTTGTTCCATCTGTAGTATCTATAATAAAGGATAGTCGTATTTACGTGTTACTTTTGTCAGGGAGAGTAGAATCTCCAGAAGCAGGCGATTGAATTATTTAGAACTGATAATTGATTAATTTTAGTTTGTGATATATTTTAATTGATATAAAATACTTACAAAATAATGAAAATTATTTGCTAATCTTTGAGTATATAAAATATAAATTATAAATAATCAGAAAGAGGACATATCAGTTTTTCTTAAATCAATATGATTAATGTAATAACAAAATGATGAAGATATTTTCTTATATCCGTATTGATAAATTAATATTGTAAAAAGAATGGCTATGATAAACAATGTAGATACCACACCTGAAATGGTTTCTAATATTTATGAAAAATCTCGGAAAAATATTTCAATCTATAAAAAAAAAACAAAGCATAGAGCTCTTACATTAAGTGAAAAAATATTGATAGGTCATCTTTTTGACATAGAAAAAGATGATCAAAATCAAAATTTAGAAAGAGGAAAAAGTTATGTATTGCTACGTCCAGATAGAGTTGCATTACAAGATGTAACCGGACAAATGACTCTTTTACAGTTTATGCAGTCAGGTTTAAAACGAACAATCTTACCCACTACTGTCCATTGTGATCATTTAATTCAAGCAAGAATAGAAGGAGTATCAGATACGCAGGCTGCAGTATATGAGAATAGTGAAGTTTATAGATTTTTAGAATCTGCCTCAAGAAAATGCGGGGTTGGCTTTTGGAAACCTGGGGCAGGTATTATTCACCAAGTAGTTTTGGAAAACTATGCTTTTCCGGGAGGTTTAATGATTGGGACTGATTCACATACTCCTAATGCAGGAGGATTAGGGATGATAGCTGTCGGAGTTGGAGGTTTGGATGCTGCAGAAACTATGGCAGGTATGCCATGGGAAATATTGTATCCAAAACGAATAGGAATTTATCTTTCAGGAGAGCTAAATGGATGGACAGCTCCTAAAGATGTAATTTTGTATGTAGCTTCGAAATTAACTGTTTCTGGTGGTACAAATGCGATAATAGAATATTTTGGTCCAGGTTCTAAATCAATTAGTTGTACTGGGAAAGCTACAATAACCAATATGGGCGCAGAAATTGGAGCTACATGTTCAATTTTTGGATATGATCAAAGAATGGAAACATATCTTAGATCTACGAATAGATCTAAAATTGCAGACATTGCTAACAAAAATATAGATATTTTAATCCAAGATATCGATGTTGAAAATGAACCTGAAAAATATTTCGATCAAGTAATTAGAATTGATTTATCCTCTTTAGAACCTCATATAGTTGGACCTCATACACCAGATCTAGCGAGACCAATTTCACAGATGAAAAATGATGTTTTAAGAAATAACTATATAGATAAAATTTCAGTAGCGCTCATTGGTAGTTGTACAAACTCATCCTATGAGGATATGTCCAGAGCAGCAAGTATTGCAAAACAGGCCGATCAGAATGGTGTTAAGACAAAAACTTCTCTTTTGGTAACACCCGGATCGGAGATGATTAGAGCAACAATTGAGAGAGATGGACAAATAAAAATACTCAAAGATATTGGTGCTACGGTTTTAGCGAATGCTTGTGGTCCTTGCATAGGTCAGTGGAGAAGGCCTGAAATCAAAAGTGGTGAACCGAATACCATTATTACATCATACAATAGAAATTTTCCTGGAAGAAATGATGGAAAGAGAGAAACAATGAATTTTATAGCTAGTCCTGAGATTGTAATTGCATTGGCTCTTGGTGGGAGACTTTCTTTTAATCCTCTTACTGATCTACTTAAAGGGAAAGATGGAACCGCATTTATACTCAAACCCCCACAAATAGCTCCAGAGGTTCCGTCAAATGGATTTGAAAATGTCAAGGATGTTTATGTAGAACCTGCAGATGTTCCAGATAATGTTGAGGTAATAATTGATAACAATAGTGAAAGATTACAAAAGCTAGAACCATTTTTGCCATGGGACGGCAAAGACTTCATAGAACTTCCAATTCTTGCAAAAGTAAAAGGAAAATGTACTACTGATCATATATCTCCAGCAGGCGCATGGCTAATGTATAGAGGACATATTGATAGAATAAGTGATAATTTGTTATTAGGTGCTGTAAACGCATTTCGTGATGAACAAATAGGGAATGGAAAGAATATTTTCAATGGAAGAATAGAGTCTTATCCTCACATTGCAAGAGAGTACAAGGAAAAAGGTTTCAGATGGGTCATAATAGGAGATACTAACTATGGAGAAGGTAGCAGCAGAGAACATGCCGCAATGACTCCTAGATATTTGGGATGTGCTGCAGTTATCTCTAAGAGTTTTGCCAGGATTCATGAAACAAATCTAAAAAAACAAGGAATTTTAGCTCTTACTTTTGAAAATAGTTCAGACTACGATAAAATAGATGAAGAAGATAGAATAAGCATAATAGGATTAGATACATTAGAACCGTCAAGACCTGTAAGATGCAAAATTATTCACAAGGAAGGAGAGTATAAAATAAGAGAAGAAGAAATTAATTTGAAACATTCATACAATCATCATCAAATAGAATGGTTTTATGCAGGCTCTGCGCTAAATGTTCTTAAATCAAAGACTCAACAATCATAATAATAGAATTTTTATTTCTAGACAAACAAAACAATGTTTTACTATTAACTAACTTCAGTATTAAGTTCTTTATTTTAAAATTAATATTCTAATTCTAGTGTGGTGATAAAGAATTCAAGAAAATTATTCATTTATAGTAGATTCAATGTTAGGAAAAATAGCCAGAAAATTAAGGATTCTAGGTTTTGATACAATTTATATGTTAGATACAGAAGATAGAAAAATATTAGATTTACTAATTCAAACAAAAAGAATTTTATTAACAAGTGACAAAGAACTATTTTATAGAGCTAAAAAACATAACTGTCATTCAATCTTTATAAATAAAAATACAGAAATTGAAAATTTAGTAACCATTTTTAGCAACTTAGAAATAAAGTTTATAGATACTAAAATAAATTGCTATCGTTGTTCCATTTGTAACACCAAGCTTAAGACTGTAGAAGATCCAAATACAATAAAAAATGAAGTGCATCAGAAAGTATTTGAGAATAATGCAATATTTTATAGATGTTATAGATGTAACAAATTGTATTGGTCTGGGAGCCACATTAAAAATATATCTTTATTAATAGAAAAAATTAATAAAATATTATAGTTTAAATTAGATATACTTACTTTTGAATAAAATAATCAATTATTAAAAAATGGATTTTGTCTATAGATGTAGGAAGGATAGAACTTGTACCGTAATCAATTCATTAACAAAAAGTAAAGATAACAAGACTTTTAACTCTAAAGAAAATCAAATACATTAATAACAATAACAATAATTAAAATTATCTAAAGAGATCAAAAATATCAGTAAATTATATTTTTTGAAAAGTGGTATTAAAAATTCTAAATAGTAAAATCTTAATATCCTTTTTTATACTATTTGTGCTAATGTATAGAAAATCTCTTGATTCAAGTATATTTTCTAATCCTGTTAATTATGTTCCAAAGGCAATTTTTTTTACAAAAGGCAAAGGAGTACACAAGGATCATTTAACGAGTTTTGAGCTTGCATTAAGAGATGCTAAAATCTCAGATTTAAATTTAGTAACTGTTTCAAGTATTAAGCCTTCACAATGTAAAATAATCAATATTCAAGAGGGTCGAAAATATCTTTTGCCTGGTCAAATTACATTTGCAGTAATGGCTAGATCATCAACCAATGAACCCAATCGACTTATTGCCTCTTCTATAGGCTTAGCATATCCCGCAGATAATGATCAATATGGTTATCTTTCCGAACATCATTCCCAAGGAGAAACTGCACAAAAAGCAGGTGATTATGCGGAGGACATGGCTATGGAAATGCTAGCTACAATAATTGGACTACCAAATGATTCCTCATTAACATGGAATGAAAAGAAAGAAGAATGGAAGTTATCTGGTAAAATTTACAAAACTCAAAATTTTACCCAATCAGCAGAAGGACATAAAGATGGAATGTGGACAACAGTTTTAAGTGCTGCAGTCTTTATTCTATAACTTTATCAATTTGAAATTAATATTTGAAAAGATTATATATTCTGTAGCAGATTTAAAATGGAATTATAATGAGAAATATGTATATAATAGATGTTTGTTTTTGCTGAATATTTAGATATTTAAATAAGTGTCTAATTTTTAAATATTAAATTAAATTATTGATGTATTATATTTATATCACATATTGTGTGCATATAATTATAATAAAATATTTAATAATATTTGATTTTTAGATTAAAATTTTGAGCAACATTATTATTCTTCTTCATGGCATTTGGAAATAGTATGCAAAAACATACTTATTATTTTATAATTACAGGATTTTTTTCTTTGAACATAATTATAAATTTTGCATATGTTAATGGAGAAGCTGCTCAAACACTCTTTGTAAATAACACAATTAACAAAATTAATGAATTAGAACCATTTTATATAGCTACATCGTTAGAATGTCTTGATTCAAAGGAAATAAAGTCTCACCCCTATATAGTTTTTGAAGATAATTGCATAGAGAAAGCTACAATAAACGGAATAGGAAAAATAGTCAATCAGGAAACTTTTTTAAATACAGTTATAGAAAATAAAACAGTATTTGGTCAAGGAAGAGGAACAATTTCAACAGAAGATGGTCAATCATCAATAGATTGGAATTCTTATGATGCAAATTTAGTCAAGGGAGGTTATCCTGGCTATAGAGGTATAATATATTTTAATTCTACTAGTGATGATAAATTTGCATTTCTCAATAATACTGTAGGGATATATGAAAGTGACTCGGATACAGTTAGAACGATATGGTCATGGGAATAAAATCGACATTGTATATAATTTAGTCTATTTTTACTGTGAATTATCATTTTATATTCTTCTTTCTAACTATTCAATGATGCACTTTATTATTAATTATGGTTTAAACTCCCAAACTTTTCAATTATTTTACTTATGCATTTGGTTGTTTTATTTAATAGATCTAATCTAGCAAATTCATTCGGTGAATGGGATTTACCATATTTATAAGATGAACCAATACAGACACAAGGTACATCTAGGAGATCCAAAAAGTAATGCATAGGTCCTGTTGCTGCAGATGATATACTTTTTATTGTAGAACCAAATATCTCAGTAGCAGATTCTTCAATAACTTTTATAAATGGAGAATCAACAGGTGTTGTTCGTGCTGGCCATTCCTTCTGTAATAAGTTAATTTCTAGCAACTCTTCGGTAAAACCATGTTTTCTAAAATGGTCACAAAGCCTTTGAAACTGGACAATTGGATCCATATCTGGCACTAAACGAAAATCTAATTTTGCAATAGCTTTATATGGAATTATTGTTTTAGAACCTTCTCCACTATACCCAGCTATTAGACTGCTTATATTACATGTTGGTTTTCCTTCAAAGAATTTTTTTACATCAATACCCTTTACATTATTTAAGAATTTACTAATGCCATATTCTTTTTTAAATATTTCTTCATCGAATGGTTCTTTATCTAATATATTGAGCTCATCTTGTGAAAAATTCCTTACTTCTCTATACCAATCTTTTATTAAAATTAAACCATCATTATTGCGTAGTGTTTTGAGTGCATCTACAAGGATCCAAGCAGGATTTTCTATGAGTGTGGCAAGGCTAGAGTGAACCTCTCGTGATGGCCCTCCTTTAGATATAAGTTCAACGAACAAGATACCTTTAACTCCTAACATAATAATCGGCCTTTCTTTTTCATCTATGTAACCAAATTCCCATATTACACCATTACACTTTAGTTTTTCTTTATATTGTAAAAGAAATTTTTCCAAGTTAGGGCTTCCAATTTCCTCTTCACCTTCAACTATAAATTTTATATTACATGGAACATCTCCATAACTTTTTAAAAGGTATTCAACTGCTTTTATCCTTGTTATTAATTCTCCTTTATCATCAGATGATCCTCTTCCATAAATATAATTTCCATTGACTCTCCCACTAAAAGGTTCTTTATTTTCCCATAATTCAATAGGATCTTCTGGTTGTACATCGTAATGATTATAAAATAAAAGAGTCTTCCCATTGGGATTTCTCTTTGATTTAACTTCTCCATAGATTAATGGAGGTATAGTATAAATACTATCAATTTCAGAATTTATTTTGAGATTATTACTTTTATTATTAGTATTATTTTCTTGAAGATAAAGCAGCTCTGTTTGTATACCAGCTTTTTCCATTATTTTTTTTACTAAATGAGAACATTCAAGCAACCCATTTTTCTTGGCAGAAACACTTGGTTGTCTTATTAAGAGTTGAAGATCTGAAACAAGGTCATTCATATTTGAATCTATTATAGAGCTAATATTTTTCAAATTAACTATTTTTAGGAAGTTCGAGGATATATATTTAAATTTGTAAATATCAGTAAAAATAAATAAGAAATAATAATTAGTAGTTTATTCTACTTAACATCATACTACATTATTGGACGATTATTTTTTGTTCTTTCCCACATATGAGAAATTATTTCAAATACTGTTTGGTTAATTGATCCATTAAATTTCTCATCCCATAAATTAGCAACATATTCACTTGGCGAGATTCTATTTTTTACTCGACCATCTAGTACATTTAAAAATTCAGGTTTAACATTTAAATCAGATAATCCTTTTCTGGAATAATCAAGCTGAACTTTTATTGTATCTATCATAGGAAAATGAGATGATGCATAGAAACCTGATTGTACAGAAGCTTGTCTTTCTTCTCTTAGTATGGAAAGGTTTCTTAACATTTTCTGACCATATGACTCTTCATGAATAGCTTTATAGAGATACCCAACAAAAAATTCAATCATAGCCATCAATGCTTTTGGTGTTGTCTGTACAGATACTATCCTTGTTTCAACTCTATAAAATTCAGAATTCAAACGTATTCGTACATCATCATGCCTTTCTTTTTCAAGCTCAAAGTAATCTCTTGCAAGTATAGGTTTTCTTGATTTTATATAATCGATATAATCATTCATATTATTTATGTATGCTGCAATTGCAGGAAATCCAGAATTTTGTTGCTCAGAATGATCATATAAATATATCCGTGGTTCATGAAATGAAAATATTTTTCCAGCAAAAAGTTTACTATTAGCACCAAGTACTATTGCGGAGGAGATAAGATTTAAAATATGGTTAAACATCAATACTGCATAGGTAGGATTTCTGCCCTGTAGATGAAAATGAAAACCCTGAATTGCTGCAGGAATATGTGCAGCTTTAAATTTTCTACCATCTAATTCTATATCGAAGAATTTACTTTGCCATTCGAATAACTTTCTATATCTATCATTATTTGTTATCATATTATCTGTGAGAATATTTGGAGAAGGATTACCTCCAAGAAAGACTGGAATAACTATTTTATTTTTATAAATTTTTTGGATAGTTTTTTCTAAATGTTCAATTATAAAATCTTCATACAATACCTCAAGATCTAACAAATTTGTAAAAGATATTGGAGGAGTTTTAAATTCAAATTGGCATGAACCATACTCATAATCTATCATACATCCAGAATTTCGAAAAAATTGAGAATTTAGTAATTCTTCAATTAGGGGAGAAGCATTTAGAGGTTCTCCTTTGCCATCTAATAAACAGGCTTCAACTTCAGTTCCCACCTTAAATAGTGGATCATATCTTGCAGAATCTTTTTGAACTCTTAATTTTAATTCTTCTGCCTGATTCTCTATAAGCATGACATTATTTTCCATAATAAACAAAAGTCAGAATACAATATATTAATTTGAATAATGAGGATATTCTTGATTTATAGCAGCTGATAAATAAATAATATTTAATAACAATGTGAAATTACTAAATAAGATAATAAATTATATTATTACCTTTTCATTAGAATAATTTTTTGGTTAAAAATCATATGTTATTTACTATCAAAATGAAATCCATAGTTAAAAAAAGTGTAATAATATCTTTTATTATAATAAGTATAGTAATAATATTAAATTTTCATTTTGTAAAATTATCATTTTTTGTTTTATAATAAGAGCCTATCCCAAAATCATCCTCCTATAAACAATAACGCTATTTGCTAGTTGCACAAGCCCAAGGTAATTTTCTTCCTTCTTTTCGTATCTTGTAAATAACTTCCTGAATCTGTTATTATGCCATGAATTTGTTCTTTCTACAACCCATCTTTTTACAAAATGTCTTTTCCCTAATATCCTTTCTTTTTCTCTTCTGTATTGTATATGTGGTATGTATCCCCTTTTGATGATTTCTTGTTCTAGATCTTTTGAATGATATGCTTTATCAAGACATAGATTCTGTTTTTTATTTCTGTCTGTTGATAATGATGATGATGATGATGATGATGATTGCCTTTTGATAATTATACTGTCAACTGTATCAATTGCAACAGTAACATCATTATGAGTATTTGCAGATGTTATAACAGCAGATAATGGAATACCTTTTTTTATCTGTAAGAATATGTCTTTTGGTTCCTTGCTAATTTACTTCTGTCCGTAGGATTATGACCTGTCATTGCCCCCCTAAAGGTGATTTTACTGATATACTATCAAGTGATTGCCATGACCATTTGACTCCTCTTTTATGATCATATATTTTTAACAATCTATACCAATTAATATAAGTATGCTGACATTACTTTGACATTATTGTCATACAACTTAGATAACAATAG
>JAATVJ010000247.1 GCA_014523515.1 Nitrososphaerales archaeon TH1177
TAATCGATTGTAAAAACAACTTTATATTCTTTCTTTATATTTTACATTGAATGTTGAATTATTCAGAAGAAGATATTAAAAATGCTGCAGAATTAAGAGACTGGATATTAAAACAGATTTCTGATAAGCAAGAAGAAATAGATCGACTTAGACGCCTTCTTCTACTTATTGATAATTTATTAAAACAAGAAAGCTTTAAACCTGCATCTACACTAGAACGTTCATCAATAAATCATTCAGAGAGTTCTACTAATAGCGAAGAACGACAAGATTCAGTTATCCATAATAAACCTACTATAAAAATGGAAAATAAAAAATATAATGCTGCTGCTGATTTAAATGAAAACGTTTCTACTTTTACAGAAACAAGGGATCTTAAGAGACTCAAAGATAATTTATTATTAGCAAAAGTAAATATTTCCTCACAAACAATTGAAATAACTCCAGAGAAAGGGTTATTCTTCAATATTGATACTCCTCCATTTAAATCATTTTTTATAAAAAGGATCTTAGAAGGAATGATTACTCAGGATCGAGCAAAAAATCGTCAAAAACAACTTTCTAATCAAGATCTTTTAAATTATACTATTAATGAATATGAAGGAAGAATCAAAAAGATAATCATAAATAATTATAGAGAAAAAGACAGACTTACCGATATTATTAATACTTCTGCATGGGTTTTTACAAGAATGTTAGAAAAAGATAATGCTCCTGGAAGTAGAACCTAAAATGGATAAAATAATTGTTCTAGATTTCGGATCTCAATATAGTCACCTTATATGTAGACGAATAAGGGAGGCGAATGTTTTTTGTGAAATTTATCCTTATAATCTAACATCAGAACAAATAACAAAACTTTCTCCTAGTGGGATAGTATTTTCTGGAGGTCCCGCAAGTGTATATACTGAAAATTCTCCAAAACCTGATAAAAAAATCTTTGAGCTAGGAATCCCAATTTTAGGAATTTGTTATGGACACCAAATCATCGTGGATAATTTTAAAGGAAAGATTAAAAGATCCAATACTAGGGAATATGGTAAGGCGATTTTGACAATAGATGACAAATCAGACCTTTTTAAAAACTTTGATGGAAGTATAAATTGTTGGATGAGTCATGGAGATACAGCAGAAAGTATTCCTACTGGGTTTAAAGTATTAGCTCATACAGAAAGTTCTTCCTCTGCTGCTATTGGAAATCAAGAAAAGAAATTCTATGGTATTCAGTTTCATCCTGAAGTAATTCATACTGAACGTGGTTTTGAAATATTGAAGAATTTTTCTATCAATATTAGTAAAGCAAAACCAGAATGGAATATCATGAATTTTATTGAAAGTACTATTGAGAATATAAAGAAACAAGTAGGTAATGATAAAATATTATGTGCGGTTAGCGGAGGAATAGATTCTACTACTGTTGCAGTTTTATTGAATCGTGCAATTCATGATAACTTGCAATGTATCTTTGTTAATCATGGTTTGCTTAGATACGGTGAAGAATCTTTAGTAATGAATCTTTTAACAAAAATAGGTCTAAATGTTCTCTATATAGATGCTTCTGAGAGATTTTTAACGAAATTAAAAGGAGTAACTGATCCGGAAGAAAAAAGGAAAATAGTAGGCCGTGAATTTATTAATGTTTTTCAAGAAGAAGTGAAGAATGAAAAAGATCAATTTCAATGGTTAGCACAAGGAACCTTATATCCAGATGTCATAGAAAGTGGTGTTTCTGTAGGACCTGCATCAATAATAAAAACTCATCATAATGTAGGAGGTCTTCCGACTATGCTTAATCTTAAGGTATTAGAACCATTAAGATATCTTTATAAAGATGAAGTTAAAAAAGTTGCCAAAATTCTAAATGTTCCAGATGAACTTTTAAATAGACATCCGTTTCCAGGACCAGGTTTAGCTGTTAGAATAATAGGGGAAATAACACCAGAGAAAATAAGAATTTCAAAACGTGCAAGTAAAATTGTTGAAGATGAACTTGTTAATGCAAATTTATACGATTCTGTATGGCAAGCCTATGCTGCAGTAGGTGATGATAAAGCTGTAGGAGTAATAGGAGATGGACGTCTGTATGGGAATATTGTAATTATAAGAGTAGTTAACTCAATAGATGCAATGACTGCAGACTGGACAAAACTTCCATATCATGTAATGGAAAGAATGAGTAATAGAATTACAAATGAAGTAGATGGAGTATCATGGGTAACATATGCAATATCAAGTAAACCTCCATCAACCATAGAACCACAGTAATGTGTGTGAATTTTATTTTTTTTATGATTGCTTGAACTTTATATTAGATCATTAACCAAGATTTGAGGACAGAGATCCAATCTATATATACACAGTAAATTCTTATTTTAATGATATAATAATATGTTGGTATTACATTCACATTTTTATCTAATTTTTACTATTTGTGACACATTAATTACAACAATGTTATTCATAATTAAATTAATAAGGAAGGCTAAACAATATTTTCATATGTCTGATAAATCCGTTCGATGCCCATATTGTGAATCAATATTTAGTAATAATGAGGACCTCTCTAAACATATTGATAGAATACATTTAGGTTCTGGCCTGCTAGAGGGAGATACAAGAAAATTTTAGCATACACTTTTTGTTATTTTTAATCGTCTAAATTCAAATTTATCTTTTTTTATGATTCACTTTTTTCTTTATTAGACCAGTTTTTATTTTTATTTTTTTGACCTCGAGAAGTATAAATTATATATTTGTTTTTTTAATAGAATATTAATGAAAATTTCTCTTATAATTATTGTGGTTTTTTTAATCTCATTTTTTCTATATCTGGAAAACGAAATATTTGAACTATCTTATGCCTCTACCAATAATAATATTACTAGATTATTAAATATAGAAATGATTTCAATTAATGGTTCTCTTCTACCCAATGGTAAATTCCTTATTATCCCTGATCCATTCCAAAAATCTACAATGCTCGAAATATCTGATAATGATTTGATGGATTCAAATAAAACCATAGGAGTTATTTCTTTATCAAATATTTCAAATAATAATTATACTATTACACAAAAGACAACTAACAATAATTATTTACCAAATACAATTTCAAAGTTGATTGAAATTAATAATGACGATCAAATCTCTACAATAAAATTTGTAAATAATTTTAATCTTACATCTAAAAAACCCTTGATTAGTAAACCTAATTTTTTTACATATAATGCTAAATTTGTATGTGGCTCCATTAGAGGTGATGAAGGACCTTTACGGCCTGGACACTATGATACTGATATAAGTATTTATAATAAACAGAAATATCCAATTAACTTATCTTGGAATATTGTATTTAATAACGGAAACTTAACCAATTCCATAATAAAGAATGTTGATCCCAATCACTCAATTGGATTAACATGCAAAGACATAAAGAATTTAGCAAATTTAGACCCGCAAGATACTGACTTAATTGAAGGTTTTGTAATACTTCAGACTGAAGAAATCAATATTGCTTCTTCTTCAAGAAATGAAAGATTTACAAATGAACCAATTAGCGTTCAAGTTTTCTATACTGCTAATGCACTTGACTCCCTTCCACAAGAAACTTTGGTAGAAAAATTTGTTTTTCAAATAACAAATGATTCAACTGGAAAAATTCCTAAATCTCTTCTAAATAAGAATTTAGAAGTGTCTTCAAGAACGGATCTTAATTCTATTGCTCCACAAGACTTTAAGGTTAAAAAAATTTTATCGTCTACTTATAATTTAACAAATAACGAAATTGAAAATATTGAACTTGTAATTAAAGAAACAGATCTTGGTGTAGGAAATATGATCGATGATCATGCTATTTCATTATTAAGATTGTCTCCAGAATAAGAAAATAAGGATAAAATCAAA
>JAATVJ010000248.1 GCA_014523515.1 Nitrososphaerales archaeon TH1177
ACCATAAAACCATTTATATGGTAAAAATAACTTTTGATTTAGATAAAAATCTAAATGAAAAATTAAGAAAAACTATTGCATCCTCAAAGGGACTTTATAGAGGTGCTATTCAGGAAGCTTTAATTGAAGCAATACATCTTTGGATAACCTCTACTAAAGGCAGAAGAGATAAGATCAATAAGAAAACTAGTAATAAAAATGAAAATAACAAAGATAATGATAAGAAATTAAATGATCTATAATAAATAAAAAACTATTGATTTATGTGTGTATGTATTTTAGATATTATGCCTTCTACTCCTTTTTCATTGAATCTATGAATCCATTTTCTAATGTTGTTATCATATGACGGTTTGTAATCTTTCGTATTTCTGGTATAGTATAGCCTTCATCTTTTTTAGTAGAATGATTTTAGCTCGATATCCAGATTCTGGATCATCTTCATCTAATAACAAATGAAGAGTATTTCTCTCCTTTTCTCTAATACTTCTGAGGTATGTATCCCCCTCTCCACAAGTATGGATGGGTTAATGGCATAGTAATCTAAAGCTGTTGTTATAAAGGTAATTTGTTTAAATAATCATAATTAGTTTACAATAGTAATAAGGTAATGTATTACATAACTGTTAAGGGAGAATTACATGGTTATTGCATCTATCCTGATGAAATAAGGATTTGAAGATAAGCGAATGAATAGATGGATACAATACAATTGAAAAGGACAATAGGTCTTTTATTGTATTTTGAAAGCAGATTTTACAACTATAAATAATACTTGATCTTCAAATGCATCCGGAATAAAATAGCAAAAAGTCTTCTAGTTATAATTATGAGGATGAAGTTATTTTAATCGGGTTATTTGGAATTCTCTTTCTCTTGTTAATATTATGAATATTGTATCTTTGAATATTGTATCTTTGCTGTTAAAACTCAATGTTTACTGGGCTCCCCTACCTTGTTTAATGCTTGATTTGTTTAGTTTGTTTCTTTTTTATGCTAGGATTTTATTTTTACTTTTGATATGCCAGCCAGTTGGTTTATTGAATATTTTTGACTTGTTATATGTTAATATGGAAATACAGTTAACAGGTAAGATGGTAAACCTCTTATACAGGATCACATAAACACAGTAATATGTTAATATTATTTTTAAAATAGAAAAAGAATAGAATGGAAAATTGATTACATTAATAGTAACAAAAAAAAAAGATGATCCTATTGATTCATTCGAGTCAATAATAAAAGTAATAAATATAGATGAAGAAAAAAAGAAATAAGAAAAAAACCATTTAGGAAAGTTGAAATAATAATACAATGATAAACTATTAATAAGTTAGATATTTCTAAACTCGAGTTTAGAAATATTTCTATTTTTATTGAAAATTTTATTAATTATCATGACTAAAATTTAATAGAAGAATGAATAAAAAAGAAAGTTACAAGAAAAATTCAAAAATAAATAATAAATCTCTAGTCTATCTCGATAAGAAATACATTTGGCATCCCTACACCCAAATGAAAATCTGGAATAAACAAGATAATGTGGTAATCACTCATGGAGATGGATTTTATCTAGTTAGTGAAAATGGAGAAAAGTATCTTGATGGAATTGCGAACATGTGGTGCAGTGTATGGGGTTATAGTTCAAATCCTGTTATTGAAGCAACAAGGAGGCAGTTTCAAGAACTTCCTCATTCTACTTTATTCGGATTGGGAAATAAACCCTCGATAGTACTTGCTAAAAAACTTTTAAATTTGTCCAATGGAATGGGCAAAATTTTTTATTCAGATAATGGTTCGACGGCTATGGAAGTGGCATTGAAGATTGCTGTTCAGTATTGGAAAAATAAACAATTTCCAAAAAAGAACAAGTTTCTCTCACTTGAGAATGGCTATCATGGAGATACGATTGCGACAATGTCTATTGGTTATGTAGATAAATATTTCAATCCATACAAATCATTACTAATTAGAACATTTAAAGCTCCTGCACCGTCATCATTTGAAAACAATCTAGATAACATTCTAACAGATTCAGAGATAGTTGATGTCTGTATAGAAAAAACAGAATATCTACTGGAAAAATATGCAAACAATATAGCTGCATTTGTAATGGAAAGTGGGGCACAGATAGCAGGTGGAGTATCCATTTATCCCAACACATACCAAAAAAAAATATCCCAACTCTGCAAAAAATATGATGTTCTACTAATTTTAGATGAAATTGCTACAGGATTTGGAAGATTGGGAAACATGATAGAATATCTTGCACAAGATTCAAAACCAGATATTGTTTGTTATGGAAAGGCCTTAAATGGTGGATATTTCCCCATTGCAGTCACGTTGACAACTGATGAAATCTATAAAGAATTTTTTGGTAATTATGATGAAAATAAACAATTATTTCATGGACATACCTATACTGGTCATCCGGCTGGTTGTGCTGCCTGCATAGCGAATTTGGAACTTTATGCAAAAAGAAATCTTATACATGAGATAAGAAACAACGCTAATCATCTTAAAAAAAGATTGAAGACATTTGAAGATTTTAAATCTGTACATAAAATAAGACATAAAGGCCTTTTAGTAGGGATAGAATTAGCAAGAGAAGTAGAAATATCTACAAGAAAGAGAAAAAAACAACCGCTCTCTTTCATTGATGGACTAGCTCTTAATACCTATATAATGAGAGAATCACTGAAAAGAGGAGTTTTCCTTAGATCTCTTGGACATATTGTTACACTGATTCCTCCACTTGCTATGCCAAGAAACCAATTAGATATTTTGATTGATACTGCGTATGATATAATAAAATCTATTGAGGAAAGATAGTTTTAGAATCTTGATGAGGTATATTCAACCTCCTGAACTCTTTGTAAAGAGTAGCCTTTGAAATACCCAGTTCCCTTGCGATTTTTGCTCTAGAAATATTTTCAGATAATAAGGCAATCAGGCTATTTTTGTCAATAACCTTTTGGGGTCTTCCTATTTCTTTTCCAGCAATTCTTGCTCTCTTCATCCCATCCTTTGTACGTTGAACAAGCATCTCTCTTTCTCTTTCTGCAACCCATGTTAGAATACTTATCATCAGTTTTCTGATGCTCGGTTCTGTCGTCTGCAAAAAAGACTCTCTTGGAGAACATGATATCAGTGGACTATGTTCTTCAATAACCTTTATAGCATCTAGAGTATCCCAAAAAGTCCTCCCAACCCTTGAGAGCTCATATACCAAAACAGCTTCCACTTTAGAGGATTTTACAAATTCTATAAGATCCTGGAAGCCTTTCCTAGATATAGCAGGTACTTTGCCACTTACCGCTGGATCTTCGAAAAAGTACAACATATGGTAATCATGATCCTTTGCCCATTTGGTAATTGCTATCTTTTGAGTCTGTACTGTCTGCTCTTCCGTACTTACTCGAAGATATGCTATTGCATACTTGTGCATATTATCAGACATGCATACTATCAGACAATTACAAAAAAAGCTATCTATAGTCTAATGTTAAAAAAATAGGACAAAGAGTATGAAAAAGGAGTATCATTTTTAAACCACTTGGCTAAAATTTTAGCAGATTTTCAAGGTAAAAAAAGGATAGTACTTTTTTTACGTTTCGTAAAAGGGTCCTTTTTTGAACTGTTTAAACTATAGAATATTTTAGCGAAAATCGTTCTTTTATAGTAAATGTAGTATATTGGATTAACTATTGTAAAATAAAATTAGATATAAAATAGAATACTTACAAAAATAAAATAACACATGATAATTTTTATAGATTAAATTAGAAAAAACGTATTTATAATTTATGAATTTATATACTAATCAATTATAATATTTCTAAACTCGAGTTTAGAAATCTTTTTAAAAAAAATAACGATTAATTATAGGATAGGAAAAATATTATCGATGAACGATGATGGAGACTGGAGTAACAATAACATATCAATAACTAGTACAATCTCATTTATTGAAAAAATGATGGAAAAAGTTATGGCGGGTCAAGACATATCTTTTCAAGAAGCTCAAACTTTGTTGTCGACTAGAGAGATACTAACTCTAGCAAGATGTGCCAATATCATAACACGAAAATTTAACGGTGATATTGTAGATATTGAATCGTTAGTTAACGCAAAATCAGGAAATTGCCCTGAAGATTGTTCCTTTTGTGCTCAATCAGCGTTTTATGATACTGGAATATCAAAATATTCTCTTCTTCCAACTGAAAAACTAGTTGAACAAGCAAGAAATGCGAAAGAAGGTGGATCTACCAGCTTCTGTTTGGTTTGTGCATATCGGTCTCCCCCTGATAAAGATTTTGAACAATTATGCGAATCCATTTCACAAATCAAAAAAAGAGTAGGTATTGAAGTAAATGTTTCACTAGGTTTTATGACCTTTGAACGTGCTCTAAAACTTAAGAGACTTGGTGTTAAGAGATATAATCACAATCTTGAAACAGCAAAAAGTTATTTCGCTCAAATATGTCAAACTCATGAATATCAAGATAGAGTGAATACTGCCAAAATTGTTAAAGAAGCAGGCCTAGAATTGTGTTGTGGTGGAATAATTGGAATGGGAGAAAGTCCTTCTCAAAGATTGGAGTTAGCTTTTTCATTGGCTGATCTAAAGCCTGACGAAGTTCCTATAAATATATTGATTCCCCGGGCAGGAACTCCTTTAATGTTTAGAAATAATCTCTTAACTGATGATGATATTGTTAAAACAATAGCAGTTTGGAGGTTTATAATGCCAAAGACTATTTTAAAAATTGCAGGGGGTAGAGAATTTCATCTGCGAGATAATGGAAAATATATTCTCCAAGCTGGAGCTAATGGAATAATCAGTGGTGGATATCTTACCACAGGTGGAAATAAGCATAATAAAGATATAGAAATGATTAAAGAAATTGGCCTCAAAGTATGATTATATTTATGAATTATTACAACAATATAGACAAAAAAATATCTATCGAGAACTATTAATCTCTGAAATAAAAAAAGAAGATGGTAATAATAATATTTCTTTTTATCTAAATAAAAAGAAAGTTATTAATTTATGCTCAAATGATTATTTAGGTTTATCTCAAAACCATTTTATTTTAACAAAGACTAGAAATGCTCTTAAACAGGTTTCACAATGCAGTTCTAGGCTGATTTCCGGAAACAATATCAATATAGAGAAATTAGAGAAAATTTTAGCCAACCACCGCACTTCTGAAAATGCTCTAGTATATCCAACTGGTTACATGGCAAACTTAGGAGTAATTTCAGCCCTATCCACTTGTGAACATACAATTTTTAGCGACAGTCTCAACCATGCAAGTATTATAGATGCATGTCGATTATCTAAATCAAAAAAGATCGAAATTTTCAAGCATAAAGATATTAATCATCTGAAAATTTTACTTCAAAAAAATTCTCAATCTAAAAAGATCATTGTCACGGAAGGAGTTTTTAGTATGGATGGAGATATAGCAAATCTTCAAGAGGTCTCTGAATTGGCAAAGATATATGATGCAATCTTGATAGTAGATGATGCACATGCTGATTTTGTTTTTGGAAATGTTGGAAATTCTGGCGGAATCCCTGAGTATTATGGGGTGGCAGAAGATGTTGACGTTCATATTAGTAGTTTAAGTAAAGGTTTGGGATGTTTCGGTGGTTATGCTGCTAGTTCTAATCTAATTAATGAATTCTTAGTTAATAAATCAAGACAATTCATTTATACTTCTGCAATTCCAGAACATTTGGCCGTCGCCGCAATTACTGCTATTTCTTTTTTAAAAAAAAATAAAAATATACAAAAAAGGTTTTTTGAAAAAATACATTGGTTTTTTGATCAATTAACTCAAGTAGGATTTAATATTGGCAATACCTCCAGCCAAATAATACCTATTATCATAGGAGATGAAAAAATAACTACAAATTTTTCAAAAGAATTATTCAAGTATGGTATATTTGTCCAAGCAATTAGATATCCTACAGTAGCATTTGGAAAAGCTCGTTTAAGAATATCTCTTAATAATTCCATTGAAAAGTCACAACTTGTTTATGTTGTTAATTGTCTAGACAAATTAGGAAGAAAATACAAAATAATATGATATGTCACTAGTTACATATCGTATTAATAACATTATAGAATTCTTGAACAAGATATTCAAAAATAAATCTAACAATAGAGATATGATGTAAAAATAGTCCAAAAGGAATAGAGAAATAAAGACAAAAAAAGAAATAGATTCTAGTTATTATTTTTATTTCTCTATTTACAAATATTCTTTAAACTAAATGATAAAATAACTAAATTAGAAATGAGGAAATAAAAATCGTTTAATTGTTAGACTTCAACGGTATAAATTATGTAAAATTTTTTATTTCTTCCATGATGTACCATTTCCAGCTTTGTAAATAAAAATTTATGTAGCACTACCTATAATTATAAATTAGTCAGAAACAAATAAAAAA